>JAHFAA010000014.1 GCA_023250775.1 Bdellovibrionales bacterium | reverse complement strand
CTAAATGAGGAGGAGAGATCAAGTGAGATAGTAGGTGCGCGCCAATAGCACCCAAGAGAACTCCCGTTCCTAGAAGAAGAGAGGCCCAGAAAAGTGTTCTTGAAATACATGTATGCTGTATCATGGGGGCATTCCTCAACAATCATTAACTATTCAAAAATAAAATGAAAAGATTTTGGTAAATCCAAGAAAGGTTTCGCGGGATTTTTCCAGGGAAAATTTTGGATGATGGTTTCCAACGGATGACTGTTGTAAGTTAACCAGAAGAGAGTGGTGGGAATTTCTGTTCGCGCCTTATTCTCGGAGGTAATGGCCGTGATCATGGCGAGGAAGGCCTTGCCAGAATAGGTGGGATCGAGAATCAGTCCTTCGTGAGTTTTCATGAGATCCATGGCCTCATAAACTTCCGGATGAGCAGCGCCATAACCTGGTTCAGAAAATTGTTTCAGATAAGTGAAATTTTTTCGAAAATCACAAAGCGGCAGACGCGCGCGATCCTCTATTGAGAGATGATTCCGAATAAAATGGTAGGTTCGTCGCGCCATCGACAAGACCGAATCGCCATTTGAGATGAAACTATCTGAGATACCAACGGCCATAATCTGAACTTGATCTTGAACACCACCGAGACACGAGCCTACCAAAAGACCGGCAGAAGTCCCAGCCGTTCCCATGGGAACAAAGATCCGTTGGGGCAGGGGCTTTCCTTTCCATTGCTCTTGAAATTCTAAAAAGGCATTGACGTAGCCGAGGGTGCTCAAAGCATTGCTACCGCCGGGGGGAATAAAGAACGCCTTTCTCGAAAAAAGAGAGCGCAGATAACTTTCAGCGATTCCTAAACCTAAAGAAATTTGACCGCTATGGAAAACCAGTTTGGCCCCGAGAGCATGCATGGCCAGAAGTTTCTTTCGCACATCGGGAGTGGGAGGTTGAGGGCCGAGATGAAGAGTGGCCTTGAGATTGAGGGCATGTGCCGCCTCAGCCGTGGCAAGAGCGTGATTCGAACCCCACATCCCAAAAGTGATAAGCTCGCTGGCCTTTTCCTTACTCGCCTGGGCGAGCAGATATTCCAGCTTGCGGGCCTTGTTGCCGCCTAATTCGTGGGCACTTAAATCATCACGCTTCACCCACAGGCGTCTTGCGTCTCGACCAGTAAGCTGGACTTCAATATTCGTGAGTGCCTGATAGGGGGTTGGCCCTTCAAGAATTGGATATCGTTCGATCGCCGAAAGACTTGGAAAAAGTCGTGTGAGGGGAGTGCTAAAATCATTAGTTTGTTTGACCGGCGCCATAGACATGGCCTCCCCGCTTGAAAATCCCAAAACTAAGATAAGGGCAAAAATAAAAGGCCATCGCCAAAAGAAAATTTGTAACATAGGCTAATACTGTAAACATATCTTCACGACTCGGCAAATAAATGAGAACGACCACAAGGATAAGGATTTTCTTCGCGGTAATGACCTTTTGCCTTTCGCTATCGGCTCAAGCTTTTATCGAATTGCACTCCCATGCTTTTATGAAAGAAGGGATGGGTGCCTTGTTCCGTGGCAACTTTAATCAAGAGTTGTGCGCCCATTCATGGCGAAGCATGCTGGCCTCTAAAATCAATTCCAAAACATTGGATCAGTCCGGCGTGCGTATTTTTATCGCCGCTTTGTATGCCCATCCCGCGCTGGTTTTAAAACCGGGACGGTCGTGGCAGGAGTCAGTTAAAGACAGTATTCGCATCCAAATTCGCGAGGCCTACGATTTTGTGGCCCAGCACCCTGACTGGATTTTGGCCAAGAAGGCCGAGGAGGCCCAGCGTGCCTACGATGCCGGAAAAAAAATCTTCATCTTGTCGCTTGAAGGCGCTCACGGGGTTTTTGAGACGCCTCAGGATTTTGTGGAATTTATTGATCAGGCGGGAATTGCTATCGTGACGCCCATCCACTTGATCAATAATGCCTATGGTGGTGCCGCCTATATGGATGGGTTTCGAAAATCTTTTTTCACTTTGAAAAATTATTATTTTAAGTGGAAAAATGGAATTAAGGTCAACCCGAACGGACTGACGATGGAAGGCAAAGATCTTCTTGTTCGTCTGATGGAGCGGGGAGTATGGATTGATTTAACTCATATGAGTGATCAGTCGATTGATGATGCCATTCCTTTGCTTTTGGCCTTCGGTCAGCCTTTGCTTTTTACCCATACTTCTTTGCGCAAATATTACAATGATGAGCGCGGGATTAGTCAGCAGCATCTTGATTGGATTCGTCAAAATGGTGGTTATGTCGGACTTGTGCCTTCTGAAGAAATGTTGATGCACACGAAAGTGGATGATCGTTTATGTCCAATTGATTGTCGCCCTTGCCGTGGTGGCGTGGAATCTCTGGCCCAGCATTATTATGAAATTGCTTCTCAAATTGGATATGAGCGAGTCGCCTTTGGGTCAGACTTCTCAGGTGGAATTCCTCATTTGCGTCCTGCCCGCTGCCAGACCGGAACTTCATTGGATCAAAGAGGCTTGATGTCGATTGCCCAGATGAGCGATTTATATCTGGCGATGGAACGACGTTTGAATAAAAACTTTCCATTGCAACAAATGGCGCATGAACTTTTTAGTCAGTGGGCCATGGTTCAAAATAGGAGCGTGCGATGAGCAAATCTGAGAAAGAAATTGTCGGCCTAGTCGATCTTCATGCTCATCTTGCCGTCCATCTTCCTTTTTGGTTCATGCTTTTTGGTGGCGATCCCGAGAAGGCGAGTTCTCCTAAGCTGACCTATAGTCATGCTCATCACCAGCACATGAACGTTGATCTGCTAAAAAAAAGTGGCGTTAAAATTTATGTTCAGGCCGCCTTGGTCAATAGTTTTGGATGCTCCAAGGCCAAAGCCGAAAAGCAGGTCCTGGAACAACTCGAGTACGTGGAAAACGTCGCCAAACGCCATGCCAATGATTTTGCCGTTGCCCATACGCCTGAGGAGGCCAGGTCCATCATTGCTCAGGGAAAAATGGCCTTGATCCATGCCTTGGAAGGCGCTGAGTTTTTAATTGATAGTGTCGACGATGCCCGCTTCTGGCGCAAACGCGGCGTCGCCATGATCGCGCCGATTCATTTGACCGACAATGAATATGGAGACGCTTCGATCATGTCGGGAATCAAGGCCGTTGTGAATTGGAAGGGATGGTTGAAGCGCGCTTTTTGGCCGTCCTCCCGGCACGGTCTGACGGTGCTAGGAAAAGTCGCTATTAATAATCTGCTCAAGGCCGGAATTATTATTGATACAGCTCATATGAGTGAGCAATCGCTTGATCAAACTTTGGGGCTAACAGCAACGGCGAAGATGCCCACGATTATGTCCCACGGTTTTGTGCGCCAGATTCGCCAAGAAGAGCGTGGCCTGACCGATCGACAAATTAAGTCCATTTATGATTTGGGTGGCATGCTCGCCATTACAGCTGGTTTGCCGATGTTGCATCCCCATGGCCCACTCACTCCTCCCGTCTCTTCCGACCATTGCCAGGGAAGTGTTGATGATTATCTTCTGCATGTGCAGCATCTCGAAAAGTTACTCGGAGTGAATACCCAACCCATGGCGCTTGGAACTGACTTTAATGGTTTTGTCGCGCATTTGAGACCCAAATGTGGTGCCGCCCTCACTGACTTTGATCGCCAGGGACTCGCTGGTCCTCATCTGATTCCTTCCATGATGGATTATTTAAAAAATAAAAATGTTGGGGTTGAGTCGTATAATCGTAGCGCTGAAAGATTTCTCCAAATTTGGGAGCAGGCCGTCGTTCATGCAGATGCTTAATTCAATACTCGGTTGGATTTCTCACTATAAAATTTTGGATTTTATCCCGCTGGATTCAACCTTGCATTTTGTGATTGGTGCGGCGGTGACTATCTTCATGCTTCGGCGAGGATGGGCCTTGTGGAAAGTCTTTCTCATCGTTTTGGCCATGGGGATTTCCAAGGAACTTTATGATCTTACTTCTCGATTCGCCAGGATCGAGGATTCTCTTTTTGATGTGTCTATCACAATAAGTTATTGTGTAATTGTGGCCTTGATTCGAAGAATCAAACTGATCCTAACCCGTCGTGAGCAGAAATCTCGTGCTGAGTGATAATTTTACTTCACGCTTCAACCAGCTTGATTTTGAAAATGCTTCATGGGCACCGTTTGCCACTCGAATAATGCATGGCCGTGGCAAAGAGTTTGCCGGACTTGAGCATGTCACGATCGAATGGTTCCCACCCCATCTGGTGATCTTCCTGCATCGGCCGCTGGATGTTGCGTCCTATGCTTCGATCAAAGAATATTTTTGTCATTTCCGTTGTTCTTCAATGCAAAGTATTTCCATTCAAACGCGTGCCGAAGGCAAAGTTTTTTGGGACGTGCTTTATGGCCAACTTCCGGCCGGGCCATTCATGGTGCGAGAAGGTGATTTGCAATTTCTTATAAATTTAGGGGGAGATCAGAACGTTGGACTTTTTCTTGATACCTGTCCTTTGCGAGAATGGCTGATCCACAATGCTCACCAAAAAAGAGTGCTCAATCTTTTTTCCTATACCTGTTCGCTCTCAGTCGCCGCGGCCAAAGGGCAGGCCTTGGCAGTTCATAATGTTGATATGAAAAAAAACTTTTTAAGTTGGGGCCGCGAGAATCACACTCTCAATAATTGTGATGATAATATTTTTTATCATCCTCTTGATGTTCTCAAATCCTTTGGACGCTTCAAACGACTAGCGCCTTTTGATATTATTATCGTTGATCCTCCCTCACATCAGAATTCCTTTATATTAAATCGAGATTATCCACGTCTTTTAAAACGTGTTACTGAATGGCTCAGTCCCAATGGTACTCTCGTGCTTGCCGCCAATGATCCACAATTGTTGAAGGAAGAGTTTCGTCAGATGGTGGAGCTTGCTTTAGGCGCCTCTTTCCAATTTATGACCTGGGCCGCCGGACCTTATATCCCTCTTGGAAAAGATGATAATTTCCCACTTAAAGTCGCCTTTTTTAATAAAAGATCGGTGTATGAAAATGATAGAAATTAAACTGTCAGCAAAAAATTGCTAAAGTGTCCGCACTTAGTTTCTAATACGCTGTCTCAAAACTGAGGAGTGGACTTATGAAATGCGTACTAGGTGTATTGGCAACTTTGTGGGTATTAACTGCCGGCGCGGCGCAAAACTACGTCTATGAGTTGGATCAGTTTCCCGTTTACGCCAGTATGTCTGTCTCAGTAAAAGATCCTAATCAAGGTGCTCGCGAAGCGGTTGTTAAAATGAAGGCCAGCTATTTTGGAATGGCGGTAGGTGATTTGACTGAAGTCTCATCACTCAATGAAGATGGACGCCCTCTCTTAGATTCTCGCTGTCGTAATCCCAAAGACTCCAACCGCAATTATAATTGCTACTCCACACGCTTTGACCAAGAGGAGCTTCTCTATAAAGGATTTAATGGTCTTAAACCAGTATTGTCTGACGCCCTAACCGCCGGTGACTCTGGGGTTAAGACTTTTAAATATACTGACTATTACACTTCACTTGATCAGGAAGATATTTCTTCTCTTCCACTACATAATGCCTCATCGCTATTTTTACTTATTTTCCGTCCGGATTTTGGTGTGGAGTACGACGGTCGAATTTTTTTCGTTACCGGTAATGAGGAATTCTTCAGAGTTCGCTTTCACGTCACTCGTCAAGGTGCCAATGCTCTCGACATCAGATTTGAACCCATGAATGGCGGGCAGGCCTCAGCATCTTTGCCAGGACGTCTGATTTACGATATCAACGCTAAAAAAGTAACCAGTATTTATTTTACAGTTAAAAATAAAGAATATGTTCTTCGAGCAAAAAACTAAAACAGTTTGCTCTGTTTTTTTCTTCCCGGCCATTTGAACAAAAATGGCCTAGGTAAAATTACGGATAACCTAGGCCCAGTCATTGAGCTACAATGCTAGAAGTGCAGGATGCACGCAAGAAGGCAGGAGGATCTATGGCCGAGTCGCCACCGACGGTTAAAGAATTTGATTTTCAAAATCCTCTTCAAGGTCTGCCTCCCGAATATTTTGCAGGTGTGCCGATCGAAGTTCTGCGTGCGGCAGGTCTTGCATGCATGAACGCTTCCAAAACGATTAAAAGTAGCGGCGATCTCAAGAAGACCTTTGTGCTTTATCAGCAGGAATCCCCTAAAGATGAGTTTAACCATGTGTTGTTGGCAACGTTCTATGCTGCAGCGATCGCGCATAGTTTAGATTGGGTGGGGCCAAAATCTCTTGAACGCCTGTTGATGGGATGTCTCTTGCATAATGTGGGGATGATGAAGTTGCCGGCAGCTTTGAGGCAAAAACACCCAAGTAAATTAACTCCAGAAGAAGAGCAGATTTATCATCAGCATCCCAGAGTGGGAGTCAACTTTTTACTCCAGTTCTCTTCTGTGGACGAGGCCCTGCGCCAGGTGGTTTATCAACATCATGAACATGCAGATGGCTCGGGTTTTCCTAATAGACTGACGAATCTTAAAATCTATCCCCTGGCCAGAGTGGCATCTTTGGCCACTTATTTTGCTTATGCGCTTGTTCATGAGAAAATTGCACCAATAGTCTTATTAAAGCGTTTTATGACAAGTCGTGCGGAGATGGTTAAATTCGATCCCCTTAATATCCGTGCTTTGGTTAAGGTGTTTATCAAGAGTGAGGACCCAAAGAAAAAGGGGAAGGGGTAGAGAATGAAACAAGGAAATTTGTTAATCATTGATGACGAGGTTCAGTTGCTTGAGAGTTTGGGGACCTATCTTGAAGATGTGGCGTCCAGGATTATTGCGGTCGATAATGGGCATAAGGCCCTGGAAATTTTGAAACACGAAAAAATTGATTGTATCGTCTGTGATATCAAAATGCCTGGAATGGATGGCCTGCAGGTTATTAAACATGTGCGGGATATGGGAGTAGAAATCCCTTTCATCTTTTTTACCGCCTATGGCTCCGAAGAAACCATGCTTGAGGCGGTCAAATATGGCGCCTTCGATTTTGTAAATAAACCGAAGCTTGAGGCCTTGGTGGAAATTGTTTCGAACGGGTTACAAGCAGGGATCAAGATGCATGAGCATCCGCCAGTCTCGCTGGATGAAGTGATCGATGAATGTCAGCATTTGCTTAATGACGAAAAAAAACCAAAAAAATAAAAAAGGCCTCCAACTGGAGGCCTTTTCATTGTAACTTTCAACAAAGATTAGAAGAAAAAGCGAAGATCACCCGAGTAGATCTTACTAATTTTAACTCCATCGATTTCCTTTTTCATTGGAAGCTGGGCCATGAGCTCAAGCTGCATCAACCAAAGTTTGAGACGAGGGCCGATGGTGAAATGTTCCTTGTCGGCCATCGTTCGTAACGTTGTACCCAGACGATCGCCCCACACGTGAGCACCCCAGTCAGCGCCAGCGTAGTAGGCATCACCAAATCCATAACCGCTGCGTGCATGAGTTCCCACATAGGGTTGGGCGGAAAAAATCCACAAGCGATAATCGGCTTGGGCATGAATTCTAAAGAGAGGATCTGAACCGTATTTCATTGGAGTCGATGACTCTGTTTTGGAGGTCTCGGCCAGTTTTAACTCTTCCACCGCTGCAGAGACGGTGTAGTTGGAATTCTTGTAGCCAACCTTGGCATCAAGAATGGTGTTCCAAACGGTATTTTTCTGGTTCATATCAATTTTGCAGGCCTTGAAAGAAATCGCGATCGCGTTACAAGATTTGTCCAAGTCCAAACGTCCTAACGCTCCCACAAAGAATTCACCAAAGAAATGTTCATCCTTAGTGAAGGTCACTGGAAATCCCACTTTACCGTCAAACTTTGCATAAACATTGGCGACAGGAATAGGGGTTGTTGAGCTGAACTGAGTTGAATCTTTCTTGAAGGTGGCGACGTTGGGAAACTGGGCATTAATCGCCGTTTTCTGGGCCGGTGTGATTGCACCTTGAGTGACACAGGCATCAATAACAACCGCTCCTTCAGCGATCGCATTATAATTACAATTTTTTAGGGCCGCTGCAATTGTTGGATCAAGGCCTGATGATTCAAGCGTACTGACGGTCTCAGTAAAAGAGAACGTTCCTTCTGTCGGGGTCAAGACAACGGTAGCACCGGCATCTGCTCTGAAGTTTGGTTGCCAGCGCAGGCCAAAGGCATTGAAACTAAAAATAGGAAATCCTAAAACGACCCGGGCACGCAGAATATTTTCCTTATTATAGTATTTGGGTAATACGTCATTGGCGGTAGAGATAATTTCTGTTTCACTCGTTCCTGCGGGTTTATCAGAAATTTTCTTAAAATCCTTCAACATGTCCAGCGTATCGGGTGTGATCGCGACATTGAGGGGTTCCAAAATAAAATCATGTCCGTAAGGCCGCAACATCTCTTGAGTTTTAAATTTATCGTCAATGAGTTTGGTCCGTTTGACGATGTCATAGGCGTAAGTTTGCGTCGCCAGAAGCGCGTAAAGAAACAACAGACCTGTGAGGCCTAGTTTGCTAAATCCCTTCATGATTCCCTATCCTTGGTATGAGGTTTGAGCTATGTTGAGCTGTAATGGATTTTAGGATAAGAGATATCGATTTTTTTTTAAATAAAAATTTAAGTAAAAGTTTTTTAGTCAGACATTGTGAGTGAGGGAGGCAGCTATGTGGGAAATTGGGATAGTGTGCTTGGCCTGTGGAATCGTCTTGGGCCTTTGTGTGGGGTGGGTTGCCCGTCATAGGTCTGCCGAAAAAGAAAAGTCTGGGTTTCAACAAAATTTACTTGAGGTCGAAAAAATACGGACCGGGTTGGAGCATGATTTAAAGAACTTGCAAGACTCTCAAGGGGAAAAAGACAAGTTGAGTCATTTGCAGTTTGAACAGTTGGCGCAAAAAATCTTTGAAGAAAAGCAGAAGTCGTTTCAAGAAAGCTCCACCAAGGGACTGCAGGTTTTGCTAGACCCTTTTAAGGAGCGGTTAGTTGAGTTGCAAAAAAAAGTTGAAGATACCTATGAAAAGGAAGGGCGAGAAGTTTTTTCGCTCCGTCAGGAAATTTTGCGCATGATGGAAATGGGACGCAAAATGGAGGCCGAAACCAAAAATTTGACCATGGCGCTTAAAGGCGACGTCAAGGCCCAAGGTAACTGGGGCGAATTGGTGCTAGAAAAAATTCTTGAAAGCTCAGGGTTACGTGCGGGCGAGGAATTTATCACCCAAGCACAAGGCATGAATTTAAAAAGTGAAGATGGGCGCGTGCTTAGGCCCGATGTCATTATTAAATTGCCGGAAGGAAAAACTCTCATCATTGATTCCAAAGTTTCTTTGGTCGCCTATGATCGTTTGATTGGCGCAACTTCAGAAGATGAGCGAATGAAATACAAACGTGATTTTCTTTTTTCCGTGAAGTCCCATGTTGATATTCTTTCCAGTAAAAATTATCAGGCCATCGAAGGTCTAACAACACCGGATTTTGTGTTGATGTTTGCCCCCATTGAAGGGGCGTTGTCGATGATTCTCGAGGGCGAAAAAGATCTTTTTACCTATGGATGGGATCGCAAAGTTATTTTGGTCGGGCCCACGACCTTATTGGCGACTTTGAGAACTGTCTCCGCCATTTGGAAGCAAGAACGTCAGCACAAAAATGCCCTTCAGATTGCTGAGGTCGGCGGCCGGCTCTATGACAAATTTGCGACCTTCGTGGACGACTTTGATAAAATGGGTAAGCACATCAAAGATTTGCAAATCCAACACGATACTGTAACCGGCAAACTTAAAACCGGCCGTGGCAATTTGATGGTGTCGGCGGAAAAATTGCGCGAGTTAGGTGTCAAGAGCACTAAGGTTCTCCGCGACGTCAACCTGGAAGAATTGTCGTAAAAATCAATATCCAAAATAGGCAAGAATCTGATCTCGCCGTGCCAGGATTTGATCAATTTCCACTTCAGATAAATGAGGAGCAAGAGATTCGAGATGTCTTCGTTTTAAGTTTCGAAGTGCTTCGAGAGTTCTGGGGCGAATTTTTGTAACGGCACCGGATTGAAAGGCATCTGTGCCACGTAAAAAATCAATCGTCGCCGTGCCTTTTAAATCGGCTGCCTGATCAATCAAGGCCGGACGATAAACACCGTCTTTCCAATGGCGCCCACGCAAAAAATTATTGATATGACGATCAGGATTTTCCAGAAGAAAATCAAAGATCCGTACGTCACTCAAAAATAATTCTTTCTCTGCGGGAGTATAGGTATGGTCAGATTCCCATTCCTTCGCCGGCACCTTACTCATCTCGTGAGCATCAGGAACCATGTAGAGCACGGCACCTTCTGCAAAGGTTTGTCCGTTGATGGTAATAGGATTTCCCTGTGCCTTTGAACGATAGGCCGCCGGTGGAATATAATCCATTCCTAACAACAAATTGATTTTGTAGGCCACCCACTCCATCGGGACGCGGTTCCAGCCATCACCATCGCCATAAGGACGAGGCTTAAAGAGGGCATCACGAGTTTGCTTGGTTTTGGGATTATAGATTTTTACCTTGTAGAGCGCATTGCGATTATTGTTGGCGCTAAAGGGCTTACCTTCCACCACAACACCTTCCACCAAATCTCGATGGATGGCCTGATGGGCCAGGCGTTCAGATTTGGATGGAAAAACTTTATCACCTAAAAAGAGGTGGTACGGGTCGCGGAAAAGGGCACCACAATCGCCTTGCCAAGCAATTGTCTGGGATGAAAACAGTCCCAGGGCCAACAAAAGAAGGAGTTGTAAATAGGTGCGTTTCATAAGCGCGCATTATAGGAAACTTCTTGGAAAAATGGGTCTCTCGTGTAAAAATTCCCTGCCTCAATCAAGGAGTTGGTTATGAGTAAAATCGCACTGTTAGTCACCTTTCTGCTTTCGGCTTCCATTGCCAATGCGTTGACCATCGGTTTGCTCGGTGATGCTGGTAAAAAAAATGAATCCACCCAGCAAGTTTTGCGCTCCATGCTCCAGGCCGAAATTAAGAATGTTGCCCTTCTTGGAGACAATCTTTACGACCTAAATTTATCTTATAAAGATGTTTGGGAAGATTGGTTCACCCAAGGTATTCAGTTTCCGGTGGTGGCCATTGGAAATCACAACATTTCTTATCAGGCCGAGCGTGACTATTTTCACATGCCGGATGAATTTTATTCCAAGACGATAGAGGACGTTCGCTTTATTGTACTCAATTCTGATAATCAAAATAATGTATTGGTCCAACGTGATTTTTTTATGAAGGAGATGGCCCAGGCGCGCAAATTGAAAAATACTCCGGGCGCGCCCACCTTTACTTTTGTCATTTTCCACCACCCCCCGGCCACGTTGAGTGCCCGTCATAACTGGACGGAGAAGAAGGCCTTTCACGATGCCCTTCGCCCGCTTCTGCTTGAATATCGGGATGTGATTGATGGTATTTTTGTGGGGCACGATCATATGGCGGCGTTTTATCGTTTTGCCGATCTTCCCTTGGTTGTTTCTGGCGCGGCCTTTGAGTTTTTTCCGGCCAATCAAGTTCAAAGTGACGTGGTCCCTGGCGTGGCGATAAAATCGCTGTGGACTTACAAACCCAAGGCCCATTGGGCGCGGCTTGAAACTTTTCCAGATAAGCATGAAGCCTATGTCCATTTTATCAGTATCGATGGGAAAGATGGAAAAGATAGTAAAGTAGTTTGCTCAGTTCTTCTAAAATCACGGCAAATTGCGCTGCAAGCGAACTGTCAGCAATAATTCTTTAGCTTCATTTTTTTTGCTTCCGTTAAGAAATACGAGATTTCTTGCGAGGTGGAAGAAGATGAAAAACTTTTATTTGTTTATTGTATTGATCCTTATAACCTTCGCCTTTGAAGGGCATTCTCAAGGTATCAAAGGTGCCGATCCAGAGACCTCTCAGGTTATCAACAATATGGTTGGTCAGGTAGTTTTTGTGAAAGGAGAGGTGATCAAACTTCGCGCGGACAATAAAAAAGAAATTAAAATCGGTGCCGCCAATCAAATTGTGCAGGAAGGAGACACCGTCACAACCGGCGTCGGTTCTTTTGTGAAGTTGAAAATGATTGACGATAGTATTATTTCCATCGGCCCAAAGTCGCGCATGGTCTTCGAAAAATTTACCTTTAAATCCAAAGATAACCGGCAAAGTATCTACGGTTTTATTTCCGGAAAAATTCGTGCCCACGTCCCGGTTAAGGCCAAGCCCGGAGATATAACGGTGAAAACCAAGACCGCCTCTTTGGGAGTGCGCGGAACAATTTTCTTGGGCAATTTGAACACCTCAGACAAAGGACGGGACGTCACTCAATTTGCCGTGGTTGAAGGCAACGTGCGCGTGAAAAATGAAATTAATGGGGAGAATAGCAATGTTGCGAAAAAGGAAAAGATGATTGCTATTACACAAGGAAACGATTTGGTTGTGGATGCCGGAACACTGGCCATCAATGATGAGGAATATAACACTCTCGTTTCTTACGACGATGAGAAAAGTGAGGATGCCCCCGTCTTCCTCAATGATTATAAGGAAGATAGTTTGCCCGGCCGTCATGTGAGTTCAATAGGCAAGCCAGAGTACGACTCAGGCGAGAATCCCAAAGGCAACTGGCATGATGTTCAAAAACATCTTAATAAAAAATTGCAAGAGTATAACGGCCATTAGAATTTTCTGATCACATCCGAAAGAAATTCACAACCCTCTTCTAAAAGTGCATGGCCGTGGCCTCGTCCTTCGTAGCTAGCGATTCCAAGTGACTGGTATTCTTCCGCCCATTTCTTATAGGTAAAATCCAGCTCGCCATAGCAATAGATGATTTTACACTCGTGTTGTTGCACTAAAGCAGCCAGATTTTTTTTGAAGTTACCATGAGTGCCTTGTCCAAAACGACAGATCGCCTGATGCCATTCATCGTGTTTTAGCGCCAGGCGCTTTTCCAAAAGAGAAGGATAAAATTTTTGCGTGTTCAGCTTCCCCCACATGGGTAAACGATACCATTCATTGAGATAGCTGCGCTTGCTTTCCAGTGTCTCAAAATTGAGAGGAAGACTTTCATCTTTGTGTCTGCGCTCTCGGCGTTTGATCTCATCGTCAACACCAAGTCCCGCCGAAATCAGAAGAAGATTTTTTAATCCCTGAATTGAATTGTTTTTGAGCATGGACTGAACGAGGCCAAGACCTATTCGTCCTCCCATGGAGTATCCAAGGATAGAAAAAGGAGTGGAAGGATAAAGCTGCTGCCACCAATCTGAAATTTTGTCACAACCTTGGTGGAAATCTTGAAAGCCGGCAATTGCGGTTCCATGGCCAGGGAGATAGGGGACAATCCAATGAAAGGAAGGAAAATTCGAGGCAAGACTCAAAAAGTCTTGAGGCGCTCCCATAAAACCATGCAGCGCCAAGATTTTTGGCCCAGTAGGATTCCCCCATTCTTCAAAATGAAGTTCTTCATAGGTTGCCGTCCATCGCACTAATTCCTGGTAAGAAGGTTTAATTCCTTTCCACTTTGATTGAGGGGGAAGGGGAAGGATTTTGCGTGGCCGCTTGAACGACGGGAGAACCTGTAATTCATCGACGATGTTTTGTCTTCTTTTTGAATTCAAAGTTTGATCGAGTGGACGAAAAAAAAGAACCGCGATGTGGCCCAGTCGTTCATCCGGCAGACCGACAATTAAGAATTCGGTGCTCTTGCGGAGTTGGGGCGAGAGTGCTCGCAGGATTTCCTCCGGGGCAATATTCTCTCCGCCGCAAATAATAATCTGATCTCGACGTCCTAAGATTTTTAGACTTCCATCCGCGGGATTGATCGTGCCCAAGTCAGGGGGAATCAGGACACGGCCATTTTGCTCTTCAGGAAAAGCATGCCAAAGTTTATTTTGGAAATACCCTAAGGCCACAGTTGGGCCCGAAATGGCGAATTCGTTATTGTCATGGGCCCGAAGTTTTCGATAGGGGTAGGGAAGTGCGGGCCCTGGGATCCCAAATGAAGTGGCCGCCACTGTCCCTCCTGTTTCAGTCAGACCATAACTGAGCGACAGTGAAAGACCTTTGAGTTCGTTTAAATGCTCGCTGGCGGCACCACCCACTAAAAAATGCGAAGTGCAAGCGGGACGCGAACCAAGCGCTTGAATCATGTCTCTGACTTGTGTCGGAACCACTGAGGCGACATCCACAGGCGTTTGCAAGGCAAAATCTTCGGCCTTTGTGGTGTGAATAACTTTAGCATTCAAAACAAAGGCGCGTAACAGAACTGTGAAACCACCAAAGTGATGCCAGGGCAGAACAAGCCCAAAAGTGGGGACAAAATCATCGTCCCAATTTAATTCTTTCTGCCAGCTTTCAAGCACTCCTAAAATATTCCACAAGAGTCCTTCTAGGGAGTGAACGACGGTCTTGGGCATTCCCGTGGAGCCAGAGGTTAAAACCGCCATAAGCGGGCCAGCAAAGTGAATATCTGAAGGAGGCCCGAAGGCATGGATCTCGCCATCTTTATGGGAGAGTAAAACAGGACATCTTGCCGCTTGTAATGTCGCCAGAAATTCGGCAAAAAAATACGCAGGATGATCTGATTGAACGGGCGCGAAAAATTCCGAGGTTGGGAATTTTGTCGCGAAGACTAGTTGCTGTAGTTCCTGGTAAGTAACCGTTCCGTGCGGTCCTTCATAAAAAATGCGTTCAGGGCGTTGAAATCCGACTTGCATGAAATTTGAAAGAAGATTCTTGCTCTCAAAGCGCAGAAAATGACGAATGGACAATAAGTTTAAAAACATATTGCCCATTCATTTAGCATAATTAAAGCAGAGGAGAAAGATTAACTAGTAACCTTCCACGCCTTCATTTGTGTCGTACTCAAGACCGTAATCTTTGGCCATAGACTCAGGAATGGTCATGCGGGGAGATGCACTGTGACCTTTGTTATATTGATCAATTGTATCCTGCGCATCTTTTCTGAATTTCACCCGATATTCCATATTTTCTTTATACTCATCGGCCTTGCTTTTCGAATCGGCCATAAAACGGGCGAAGCGGGCAGCATAGGCCGAATCATTACACGAGAAGAGCGAAGGCATGTAGGGAATGGCCTTTTCCAGCGATCCATCACCAAGGATATTTTTTCCCTGAGTCAAGAGAAGTGCTCCCAAAAGTTTTTGAATGTCAGCTGCACGATCAAGGTCCAATCCTGTTTCTTTTTTCAAAGTTACGAGATTGTCAGTGGCGGCAGTTTTGCCTGCTGGAGTGTTACTCTTAAGCGAATCTTGAAAGACAAAACCTTTTTGATCAGCAAAGTGACATTGATCGGCACCTTCCAATCCTTTTAAGAAATCAGACGACGCAATTTGCACCATAATTTTGCTATAGCTAGCAGCAACTTCTTTGGTCAGATCCGCTGTGGCTTGAGTTTCCGCTTTCGTAACAGCATCTTTCGCCAGGCCTTTCTCCTTCACGGCAGAGGCCTCAGCTGTGGTCGCGTTCTGTCCTTGCGCCACATATTTATCCACCAGTTTTTGGATGCCTAATTGCGCATAGGCGCGTTTGGTAATTTCTGCTTGCAAGGCCTCTCCCGCCAAAGGTTTGGGAAGAAGATCGCTGCCACCAATGACTTTGCCGGTGCTGTCTTTAAGTACCAATTCATTTAAACCTTTAAAGTATTTTGGCAACACTTCATAGCCAATATCGGCCTTAAAAGATTTTAGATAATTTACATTTCCGTACATCGGTTGGCCTGTGATCACCACTAAATTGATATCGCCGGCATTTGCCAACACTAAGTTAGTATGAGGGTCAGCGTAGTTTTCTTTAACAACAATAATGGAACCCACAGCATCAGCAACAACTTTTCCGGCCCCATGTTGCCCGTCTCCGGCCTTGTCTTCGATTTGATTAACCATCTGAGCGGGATTTTCAGTCACCATCTTATAGAGGTATTCATCGGTGAAAACTTTGTCTAATCCTGCCTGCTTTACGTAGTTACGGGCAATTTTTAATTCTTCCAAAACCGATTTTGAACCGGTTGGTGTCCAGTCAGAACCCAGGGCCATGATCACACCGGCCTTATTAGCGGCGAGGATATCGGCGGTTTGTCCGTAGAGTAGAAAGTTAGAAAAGGGTGACCAGACGATACCCATGCCTTGCTTTGCCATATACTTGAGGCCTGCCTCATTAATGCCTACGGCGTGAATCAAGTTCACATTTTTCTGCGCCAGTCCCATCGTTTTCAAAAGTTCAAATTCAACTTGGTTATAAGGATCAATGCGGCGGCCTTCGCTCAGGTGACCAATAATGGCCGCGTGTCGTGGATGATTAATGTAATAGAGCTTGCCGGCAATCGTAGGATGAAAGAACGACATGTATCGCAAAAATTTTGGATGATAATTGCTACATGATTTTGTCAGAAGCGCCTTATCCGTGATGATCTTGAGCACTTCCTTATCCATCATCGCTTCGCGAGTTAAGTCGTAGGCAGCCGTTTCGTAGGCGGCGATATTTTTAGCATCACGTTTTTTATCTAAGGCAGTTTTGGCCGCATCACGTTTTTTAGTCAGCGCCACAGTCTGGTCTGCATAGGTTTTTTCAATTTTGTCTTTCAAACTCGGACAACTTTTCGCAACAACTTTCTGCAACGCTGCTGAGAATGTGTCTCCCTTGTCGACGAGGGGTTTTACCTGATCCCATACAAAGGTAAACGAATCAGGATCGACGATGTCGGTAGGGGCCTGGACGTTTTGTTTTGGAATGACAGGCTCGCCAGCGGCATTTGTTTTGTCATATAAAAAACCGTCGCCACCTTCCACATGGTGAATGGCAAAGTTCGAAACACAGGAACTTGGGCCTTGTAAATAAGTAGTGCCTAAAACCATGGCCTCTAACTCTGACCAACGAAAGGCGGCACACTCAACCACTGAGCCATAGTTGGCGATCCAAGGATTCATATTTTGGCTTACGGCCTCGGTGTAATTTCCCCATCCTCGCCACTCAAAGCGATTGGCAAATTGCCCATGGGCCTCGCCCCAAAGGGGCAGCATATTTTGTTTGGTGTGATTGTGAAGGTTAAAAAGTCCGGGATAAATTACGTCGAACTTATTTTGCGCCGCTTGTCCAAGCACGACAACAGGCACTGTACTGGCACTTTTAATTCCGTTGATATCTGCGACATTGATCGGGGTGACCTCTTTGATGATCCCTTTTTCAATCACAACCTTAGATAGAAAAGAACTGGTAATCGCCTTGCCGGGTAAATAGCGTCCTGGAACTTTTCCGATTAACACCGTGGAGCCGAGTTGCTGGCCCATGGCCGAGGTCGTGATAAGACCAAGGAAGCAGGCAAGTCCACAAGTTTTTAAGAGCGAGCGTCTGTGCTTAGAAGTGACGGACATGGGTATCCCCCAGATTAGAGTATTTGGCGCAGTTTAGCGGCCCCTATAATTCCTGCCATGCTCTTGAATTTTTTACATAGTTCCTGGTGAAAATTGTGCTAAAAGCGCCCTATGAAAAGCGAGCAACCAAAACTTCTCTATCAAGATGAGCACTATCTCGGGGTTTATAAACCTCCCGGATTGAGCCCTCATCCGACCAGGGACCCAAAACGCCCCTCGCTTGTATCCTGGGTAGAGACAAACTATCCCGGTCTCACCCATGCTACTTTGGCCCATCGTCTTGATGTGGAAACGTCTGGAGTTATTCTCTTTGCTAAAACGCGCGAGGCGCGACAGGGCCTGGATCAGCTTTTTAAACAGCATCTCATGCAAAAAACCTATTATGGATTGGTCTATTGCAATTCGGTGCTTGGGCCGTCCGAATCCTCAGGTGAGTGGCATGATTTCATGAAAGAAATCGAGGACAACAAATTATCTTATATGGAAATTGTGTCGGGTGGGGGAGACAAGTCCATCACCGAATATCAGCTTGTCACTCAAGGTATCGGTCTTTGCCTGATGCGTTTTCGTCCCAAAACCGGTCGCAAGCACCAGATTCGAGCTCAGGCCGCTTTTCATGGTCTTCCTCTAG
>JAHFAA010000013.1 GCA_023250775.1 Bdellovibrionales bacterium | reverse complement strand
ACGGTATCAAATTTGCTCAATAATAAGAGCGAAATAGGTCAGAAACCACTCTTGGCACTGGCGCGTTTTCTTCTGGGAGATCTAAATCGTCCCTTTTTGGCAACACCGGAACGCGATTATTTAAAACAATTTCTGAAGAACTTTGAAAAGGATCCTGCTTTTCATAACGATGAACAATTTTCGCAAAAAATCGAACGTTATCTTTTGGAAAATAATGACGATGGTCTACGGACCTTTTTGCTCGCCTCTCACCATGCAGGTGTTTCCTCCAAAGAATTGTTTGAATTAGGTCAAGGTCATCTGGAACAGCTTGGCCATTTTTTGGCGAAAAAATGGATTTACGAAAACGAAGGACGATTTCATACAATCTCAAAACAGTTTTATTTTCGCTCACATCAGCTTACTCGCCGTCTGGCCCTCTTGGCCGCCCAATCCATTCGCCCTGATCTGTGGAATAAAGAAACGGCGAATGGGGCCCCCAATTTTTGCCTGATTATTAATGAATCTCTCACCGCCGAAGCGGCCAAAGAAATCGTGGCAGACCTGGTTCGTGTCACCGATAAAATTGAGCGCTTTATCCAAGACCCAAAAAAGAAAGGCCCTGTTCATCTCGTCTTTATGGGGCTACTCGAATCTCTCACACATAATAAAGAAAAGTCTTAAGCTTTTTCTCAGGGGGTAAATGCCCGGTAAAATGCTCCGCTGGAAATTTTAAGATCCTGCAAAGTTTTTCTCACATGCCCTTGGTTGTTTTCATAGATCTTTCGAACAAGAGATTGTTCAATTTTTCTAAGAAATTTTTTAAGTCCTTGTTCACGCAGGCTTTGCAGCTCGCTATCTTCCACTGTGGAACTTTGAGCTTTATGACTTTGCTTTAATAGTCGTGACCAGTCGCCGGAGTTTGGCAACTTCGGGAGAAGACGAATATTTTCAAAGAGGAATGTTACCTCCGTTAAATTGCCCGGCCAATCGTGCTTACAAAGGGAATGTAAAATCTCTGGAGTGAGCTCAAGGTGAGCGAGAGAAAATGCCATTTTTTGTAAAATTTCAGGAAGGTCTTCCGTTTGTTCACGCAGAGATTTTAAGATGATATTGTGACATTTTATGCGAGCATAGAGATCCGGCCTGAATTCTCCTCTAGCGACTTTCTTTGCCATTGAAACATGAGCAATAGAAACGAGATAAAGAGGATGCTGCTCAAGATAAGATAATAATTTGGCCTGGAGATTGAGCGAAAGTAATTCAATTCCATCAATCAAGAACATCGAGTGCATGTTGCGTTTGGTGAATCTTGTATCAAAAACAGATTCTAATTGTTCTCTGCTGAACTCTTTGCAGTTTACATAAATGAGAGGCATGGAATGGCCTTCCTGATTTTGTTGTAACAGCCAATGACCCAGGCCTGTTTTGCCTGTTCCACTTTCACCCTCAATTAAGATCGGTCTTTTTAGGCGTAAGGCCTCACATAAAATCTTTTGTTCACGCAATGGAATGAGCATGTGCATAAGGGCTCCTTTTTTTAAAAAATTATTGCCTAATTTGAGAGGAGCAAGAGAGAAATTGAGGCCTGCGCACGACAATTGCGTTTTTGAAAAATGAAAAATTAGTGATTTCCTTTTTGAAAAAATATCTTTGACGTAAGTGCCTGAAATCACGTATAGCCGATTGTCATGCTCGCGATTGGTTAAATTTGAGCTCTCAGTTTCCCGATAAGAGAATGGTTGAGGTGTTGCGATGACAAAAATAATTTTTTGCCTTTGTTTGTTCCTTCCTGCCTTTTTTTTCCTTGGCCCGCAATCGGCGTCGGCCAATAGTGCAAAGTGCGATGAGGCCTTAAGAGATAGCGACCTCTTTGTGCGTGATGTCCGGTTAGGATGTGAAAATTTAAGACAGTGCCTGGTACGAAGAGACACCTGCGTGGCGGATGGCCTACCCAATACCCAATCCAAATGCGAAAGTGTTGACGAATGTATGGGAAGTCGCGATGGCGATTTTGCTGACTCTGCTCAATGCCGCTATCAATGGAAAAAATTTGATTCAGGGTATCGCTGCAGTTTGAAACGCAAATTTTTTGCCGCTCAAGATCTTTGTCCTGGTCGCGTACTAGCTGGCATGGGCCTCATCGGGATTGTGCTTTTGCAAGGGCAGGTCATTGATTATTCCGTTGATTCCAAATTTAATTGTGAGGCGATTAACTCATATTTCAAAAATTCAATTAAAAATCTCGAGAAGGCACGCGAGAAAGTTGTTAAATTTTGTGAGCAGGGAACTGAAAGAGCCCAGGCCTTCGCCACTCCTGCATGTGCTGAATCACGAGATTTTAAGTCGAAATCAGATGGCCAATACGCCCTGCCTGCAGGTGTGAGCAATGGTACGCATGTTCGAGATGGCCGAGACGGCAGTGGAAGTGGTCATGAAGGTGGTGGTGAGGAATCAGGTGGCGGAGGCGGACCTAAAGTTCAGACCCATTAATTTTTGACTAGATTTCGATTAATTTCAGAGAGACGCCCTGATGGGCCATTTTGATAAAATCTTCCTCTATATTACTTTCTTCAGATTTGAGTTTTTCAAGCCCAGAGAGCGTGGTTAGATAGGCCTTCCAGGCCACTTCTACATCCTGGGGGAGATCTTTGGGCATGTCATCTCCGATGGATTGGTTCTGTAAATTATGGGCCTCCAGGAGTCTGGCCAAGGTCTCCATGCGTGCCATGTATTTTTCTTCTAAACGGCCTAGCTTTTCATCAAAATGTGTCATGCGTGCTTGAACGGGCGGCGTGACAGAATGGGACGCCAGAGTGATGGGGCGCGATTCAACCTGCGGTTGAGCAACTTCTTCTACATCCTTTTCGATTTCGGCCGAATGGGAAATATAGCGCCAGACTGGCCAACTCAATAGACCGAGACCTATAAGTATTACAAACGACCTTTTCATGCCGTGGATTTTAGACGGACCAACAGTTCGGTGCAAGAGGATGGGTAAAAGTCACAGGGAGATGACTTACTTCTTGGCGCTTCCAGCGTAGGCATTTCCGAATTTCTTACGGAACTTCTCGATACGCCCTTCGGAGTCAAGAATCTTCGCCTTACCTGTGTAGAAAGGGTGAGTTGCGGACGAAACGTCCACCTTTACGCAAGGATATTCCTTCCCGTCTTCCCACTTTACAGTCTCTTGAGTCTTAATAGTCGAACGGGTTAAGAATGCAAAATCGCCAGATACGTCTTGGAAAACCACAGGACGATATTCTGGGTGGATACCCTCTTTCATACGAACCTCTCGTTTGGTGATATTCTTTAGCGCGGTAATCTCCCAAAAAGGCCCCAATTCGTCAAGGAGTATTAAGGGGTTAGTTCAGTGGGCATGGCAGGAGCCGCAACCCGCCTCAGATTGGGTCTGGTCTACAAAGGGCCAGTGTCCGTACGAAGCATTTAAACGATCGATGGCCAAAGAAAGGTTAGGGAAGGACTGTTGCTCGACCTCGTTGCCATCAAGGTCCACAATCGTCACGTAATAGATGAAATTCATTTGCTCGACATCCGTCGAATTAAAATTGTTGGGCTCTCCACCCAGTGAAATGAAGGCCCTGTGCCGGCCGAGTTGGAAGCAACAGAAATTCCAATTTGTTTCGGTGATTTTTTGCATAGAAAGACTATAACCGTGGCCCTAACCCTATTGTCAACGTGCTTTTAATTGGTTATGTTCTCCCACCGCGAACTGGAGGATTGTATGGCTAAAGGGCCCCGTGTTATTGTTACCTTAGAGTGTACTGAAGCAAGAAAGGATGGATTAACGCCATCACGATATACCACTACAAAAAATAAGAAAACGACCCCTGATCGTTTGGAAATGAAGAAATATAATCCGAATTTACGCCGACATACTCTTCATAAAGAAATTAAGTAGGTTATTTCAATTCCAAGACTCAACTTTTGACTAATGAACAAGACCATTCTGGTCTTGTTTGACGATATTTGCCCTAACTCTAGACCCCATAAATTCCGATAAAATGCTGAAGAAGTGCCTCATCAGGGAGCTTTGTTTGGCCCTAAAAATTCTATTGGCCGATCCGTCTAACGAGTGGTTGGCGTCCACGTCGGCATATTTAAAACAACTTCTCTATGAAGTTGAGATCGTTAACACTGGCAAAAAGGCCCAACTGGCACTTTATAATGGTGAATTTTTCGCCGTCGTTCTCAATCTTGATATTAAAAATCACAGTGGTCTTGAGGTTCTGAAATTTGTTCGCACGAAACACGTAGGTCAAAGAGTCGTGGTGACAGTTGAGAACGCCGAGATGTTAAAGAGTGAGGAGTTGAGTGCAGAGAAGTTGGTAAAACTTGGTGCTTCCGAAATAATGATTCGCCCCTTTACCATGGAACAACTCAAGGATGTTTTGGAGGGACAACAAAGCATTGATGATCTGGTCAAAAATATTCCCAAATATACCGGCTCGGTTGAAGAGGTCGAGGTTGCTGAATCTGATGCCAATTTCACGAGAGTGAAGATTGAAGAGTTTTATACTGGTAAGGCCATCTTGTTCAACGTCTATATTCAGCTTGGGCCCAACAAATATGTCAAAATTCTTTATTCAGGCGATACCTTTTCTTTAGACCGTTTGAATCGATACAAAAATGAAAAGGGTGTGAAGTATTTATATTTTCATAATGCTGATCGACGAAAATATATTCAATATAGTAACTATCTTGCTTCAAAAATTATCACCAGCGACAAGGTGAGTGGTCAGGCCAAAGTCAAAATGCTGAAGGCCA
This sequence comes from Bdellovibrionales bacterium, assembly GCA_023250775.1. Classification (GTDB taxonomy): domain Bacteria; phylum Bdellovibrionota; class Bacteriovoracia; order Bacteriovoracales; family Bacteriovoracaceae; genus GWA2-49-15. The sequence goes on along the minus strand of JAHFAA010000013.1, from coordinate 13,249 downwards.
CGGCGGAAAAATTGATAGAGGAAGTTTATTCGGTGGGACTAAAACCACAGGCAGTGGAAGAAAGTCGTCAGCTGGCCAAAAATATGTACGAGCTGCTTGAAAACCAGCAAGATCTTTTTAAAGTTTTAAAAGAATTTCAGGAATTTGATCCGAATGCCTATACCCATTCATATTCGGTGACATTCTTTGCCACCGCGATCATCAAGCAGTTTGAGTGGCAATCCAAGGTGATGATTGAGACAGCGGCAATGGCGTGTCTCCTGCATGATATTGGCAAGATCAAAATGCCCAAGGAACTCATGTGTAAAAGGCCCGAGGAAATGACTCAAGGAGAGTTAGAACTCTATAAGAAGCATCCTCTCTTTGCAGATGAAATTTTGAGTGGCAATTTGATGATCGGACAAAATATTCGACAGATCATTCTTCAGCATCATGAATATTTTGATGGCACCGGTTTTCCTTACGGTCTGAAAGGTAATAAGGTGCTCACCATTTCAAATATCATTTCACTTTGTGATGATCTCGTTCACTCCATGCTTAAAGATCAGATCACCCCGCCTGAGGCCTTGAAGCGCATTATACTCAATGAACGCTTGGTGAAACGCTACAATAGTTTAATTCTCGAAAATTTTATGAAAGTGTTTGTCGACCCTGCAAAAGTGATGAAGAATCATCCCTTGCCGAGCAATTCTCGTATGGTGCCAAAAAAGCGCGAAGCTTCATAGTCTCGGTCTCAATAAAATAATTTTTTTATAGGCAGTTTTTTAAAGCGTTGAGCGGAGAGTTGCTCCCAGATCTTGAAGTATTCTTTTGATACTAAATAGGGATATTGAAGATTTTTTGGACCGATCAAAAAATGAGAACGCTTTTCAATTTTGAGTTCGGGATTTGGTCGATCGATTAAATCACTAATGACATATTCCACGATTGTACCTTCAGCTAATTCCACATCAGTGGTCCACATGGGAGTGTCTTTGGCCTTCTTAATGATCGCCTGGGCGTTGTCAGGAATCACATCCAAAATCGCCTGGGCCTTGATTGAAAGAAATTCTCTTAAGAGTTCGTTGACCAGATCTTCTTGCAAAGGATTTCCTGAGTCATCGATCCACTCTCTATTGCCCTTCTGGATGGCCTTCAGGATAAGTGGGGTACCATTTTTGTCGGCACGATAGAAGGCGATGGATTTAACACGCTCCGGTGGATAAGGTGCAATTTTCGATTCGATAAATTTGGCCAAATCCATGGTTTCCAAATTTTCGCTGACGCCATCAATGTGAAAAATAGCATTTTTGCTATTAACAGAAATATAAGTTGAATTATCAATTGAATTGCTAAGACCGAAACGAATAGACCAGGATTTGCCTTCCTGATTTTTCAAGTCAACTTCCAAGACTGGTGTGTCGAGAGAGAAGTTATAAGTATTGATAGGCTCAAGCTCATAGATCTTTCGAATTCTCAATTTGTATAATTGCGCAATGATGGTATGGATCGGGGCAGCTGAGGCGGGAAGCATCCTTGGTTTTACCAGTTGCCACTCGGATGATTCAAGTCCCTGACGATGGAGCGTGAATTCACCTAAACGATTTTTGAAGCGGATTTCGACTAAATTCTCAAAAGTGCCTTCTTTAAAAACCAGTTGGGTTTCCTCGGACTGAGATTGGCCGACTTTGGGAGCTTGGTAGAAGTCGGTATAGAGCGCCATGGTAAAAGCGAAAAATAAAAAAAACAAAAATAGGAGGGTAGAAAAAGTATGGGATCTAACCATAGAACGATGTGCTCGCTTTTTATCAACCGGATTGATAGGATAGGCACAATTTTAGCGTGGGCCAACGTGTCCGTATAGAGGAATTTATGCCTAATTCGAGTATTGATATTTTATCGTCACTAAAGTCTGGCGGCTTGATTATGGTGCCGTTGGTAATCTGCTCTCTTTTAGTTTGGGCCGTGGCGTGTGCCAAATGGTTTGCGATCAGAAATTTTAAAAAAGAATTGGCGCTTGTGGGGAACAAAATCCCTGTGCTGCTCAATGAAAAAAAGATTCATGAGGCCAAAGGTTTGTGCCAAATGGTCGAGTGTCTTGGGCCGTCTATGGAAACGCTTTTGCAAGGGCCAGGGGAGAATCGCGAGGTGTGGAAGGCCAGAGTCGGCAGGAGACTGGCCGAATCTTTTGTGATGTTGAGAAGATCTATGTGGATTCTCGGAACGATCGGTCCCTCTGCGCCATTTATTGGTCTTTTTGGCACTGTCGTCGGGATTATTAAGTCTTTTGAATCTATCGCGGTGTCAGGGAAAAGTGGTTTTAACGTCGTGGCCGGTGGATTGGCGGAGGCCTTGGTGGCAACGGCAGCCGGTATTATGGTGGCCGTCATGGCGGTTGTTCTTTATAACTATTTTCAAACTAGATTTGCCGAATTGCAGGGACGTACCAGAAACCTCTTAGAAGACTGTATGGATTTGATGGCCGATTACAAACAAGAAAACAAGTGAGATAGCACGTGTCATTCAATCCCTTCACATCGGATGATCAGGAATCAAACCAAGGCAACGGGCCGATTCAGGCCGAGATCAACATGACTCCGCTCATCGATATTATGTTGGTGCTGTTAATTATTTTCATGGTGACTTCATCAGTCTCTCTCGACTCAGGATTAGATATTGATTTGCCTAAAACTCAAACCGTTCGCTCAAAAAATGAAAATAAATCAGTTTTGGTCTCCCTCGATAAAGCGGGTGCCCTGTATGTTCAAGGGAAAAAAGTTGAAGAAGACGCTTTATTTGCGGCGATCCAAAGTTCTCTTGCCGCTGAGTCGTCGAATTTAGTGATTTTTCAAGGTGATCAAAATGCTCGTTTAGGTCAGGCCATGGCGATCATGGAAACCGCCAAGCGTGCGGGCGCTGAAAAATTTGCTATTGCTGCTCAGGAAGAGAAAGTAAAAAAGTAAATTACACGTCTAGATTCGCCAGGTCGTCTAGTTCATCGCCCTCGGCAGCAGGTTTTTGCACTTTCACTTCTTTTTTTATGGTGGTCAGATCTGGTTCAATGGATTCAAGAAATTCACGAAGTAGTGTTCGTTCGCCAGGTTTTAAAAAAGTGAATTGTACATTGACGCGATAGGGGAGCTTTTGACCACTGATGATGCGACTTTTCATACTGTAATGACGACAATAGAGAACGTCGGCATTGACGATGAAGCGTTTGGGGATCAGGAACTCAATCACGATGGATTGGCCTTCACAAAATCGCTTTCCCGCAAAGAACATCATCTTGTCCATGTAGATTTCACCCAGCAAGGTTCTGCCATGACAAAGTTGCGACGCTTCGAGGAGAGGCCTTTTTTGTCTAATTAAAATAGGCTCGGGTGCCTGCTCTGTTGATGGCGAGGTCGTTGTTTCAGCGCTTGGGGCAGCGGTATCGACAGGGGCCGCTTCGGCTTCGGCCTCAGGGGCCACTGCAAGCTCGACCTCTGGCGCCGCTGCTTCCTTATTCTCCTCTCCCGGTTTTTCGTCCGCTCCACCTTTGATCAGGTTTAGGGCGGGCTTGCCGTCCTCAGTGGGTGGGGGGGCATCAAGGGCAGGAGTGGGAGTGTATTCAGTGACGATATCTTGCAAGTATTTTGCAGACTCTGCCGGATCTGCTGCGGTATTTGGGTCTGTGCCTTGGGCCAGTCGTTCCCGAATTCGTGACTCAACCTCGTCGCGCAGGGACCAAATTTTAAGAGAGATTTTTTTAACCAAAACAGGATCGTTGGATTGTCGATGAATCATTGTCGCATCCTGGACATATTATGAAGATTAATTATGAGTGAACAAACACTGCCCATACTCTCTATTTTGTCATAACGCTTGGCGGAATTGGTGGAAAAGCTAAAAGGGTAATTCTTTCCGGTCTGGGTGAGCACCGCAGCATCCCACTAGGCTTTTATTATCAAAGAAATTTATCGAGGCCAGGAAGGTCTTGATTTGGCGTTGAAGGAGTACAACATGAGAAAGGTCGTGAGTAGTATCGGACTGTGCCTGCTTGCTATTCCCTTGTCGGGTATGGCGGTAGTGGATCTGAAGTCTCCCCATGTTCCCGGGGAACTTATTATCAAACTGAAGGATGGGGTAAGCGTTGCCAACTTCACAGCGAACAAAGGACTGGGCGCTCTGTGGACGAAATCGTACCACGTTGGTTTTGGCGAGCTCGTTCACATTAAGGTGAGTGAAAAAGGCGATTTGGGCAAGACCATCGCTGACATCGCAAAAATGGAAGGAGTTCAGTACGTTGAACCCAACTATATTGTTTCGATCGAAAAACCAATTCACGACAAAGATTTTGCACGTTCAGTCGAGGATTCTCCTCTTGCTCCCAACGATCCTCGTTTTGGACAACTGTGGGGATTAAATAATACAGGTAATAACTCACCCGATGGAGCACGTGGTGTCTCCGGCGCAGATATTCAAGCATTCAAGGCATGGGAAATAACGAAAGGCGATCGCCGGGTTAAAATCGCCATCATCGATACGGGGATGGATTATAACCACGAAGATTTGAAGGCCAATGTTTGGACCAATGAGGCCGAGCTTAATGGTAAGCCAGGTGTGGATGATGACGGCAATGGCTATGTCGATGATATCCACGGATATGACTTTGCCAATAAAGACGGAGACCCGATGGATGGACACGGGCACGGAACTCACTGCGCTGGAACCATTGGCGCTATTCATGACAATGGTATCGGCGTCGCTGGTGTAATGGCCAACGTCACCATGATGCCAGTGAAATTTTTAACCGACGATGGATCAGGTACAACTGCTGATGCTGTATTGGCCATCGATTACGCCACCAAGATGGGTGTGGATATCATGTCCAACTCATGGGGCGGCGGTGGACGTTCCGAGGCACTTTTTGATGCCATTAAACGTGCTAGCGACAAAGGCATTCTCTTTGTTGCGGCCGCCGGAAACGATGCCACAGATAATGATCAGTCACCTCACTATCCTTCAAACTATGAGTCACCCAATGTGATCTCAGTTGCCGCTCACACCAACGGTGATGGATTGGCCTCGTTCTCTTGTTATGGCCAGCGCACTGTTCATGTGGCTGCACCAGGCAATAAAATTCTCTCGACAGTCACTCACAATGGTTATGATGTGTACTCTGGAACATCCATGGCGACTCCTCACGTGTCAGGTGTGTTAGGTCTGCTTCTTTCAAAAGAGGCCGGTTTGACAGTTGCCGAAGTGAAGGAACGCTTGTTGCGAACTTCTGAGCCAATCAGGGCCTATCGTAAAAAAACTATTTCTGGTGGACGTATCAATGCCTACAACTTGTTGACCAACACACGTCCTGCACGTCAAGAACCAGACCCAAGTGCTTGGCATGTTGTTAAGTTAGACAAAAAATTTGAAACAGATCATCCTTATTTAAACAGTCAAAATGTTGCACGAGAATTTGTCGTCACTGGGGCCAAGTATGTACGTGCCAAAATCAAGCGCTACGACTTGGAATCCGGCTATGACTTTTTAAAAGTCACGGGTAAGGCCAGAAATGAAATCGAGACAATGTCCGGTGCTGGTGCTGACTATGTTACAGACTATGTTGATGGCGATACACTTCGCTTAGAATTTACCTCTGATACCTCAGTATCGAAGTGGGGATTCTTGGTGGAAGAGTTAGAAGCTGTGATGGAATAACGTTTTCCGAAATTTTTTCCGCATAAAAAAAGGCCTCCTGGAAACAGGGGGCCTTTTCTTTTTTAAGGTTTCTTGGCGGGAGTTTTTTCTTCATCAAAGAAAATTGGATAAGCGGTTTTTAAATATCGTGACGAAAGCATCTGGAAGATGTCGGCATTGACGTCAGATCCAATATCATTATTGGGTACCTGGAAACTTCCATCCAATTCCTTGCTCGGTGTATTTTCTGTACCACCCGAAAGCGCCGCTCCACCACCGGCGTCTTCCGCCCCAACATTTTCAAAGTTGAGATCGCCTAATCCATTGGCCGCGGGTACGGCAGGAGCGATGACAGCAACTTTTTTACTATTGGCCAAGTCATCGGCCAATTTTTTCTCTAGATCCTTTTCAGAGACCGGTGCCACCGGTGAATTCGGCATCATACTCTGGGCCGTCATGCCTTTAGCCGCCAAATAATCCTTGGCCTTTTTATAAAGGCCTTTCAATGTCTTGTCTTGATTGCCAGCAAAATCAATGGGGGACTGTTTCTTTTGCTCTCTCGATTTATTTAATTTCAACTGCAGTTCACTAATTTTCTTTTTAAGTCCACGGGCGGCGTTGGCCAAGGTTGTCGTGCTAGTCAAAGTTCCTTGTCCCATAGTCTTCTTCCCGGCCATACCGTTATTAAGATTTTTCAAACTGCCGGTCAATCCGGACAAGGAGGACAAATCCAGGGAGCCCAGAGCGGAATCCATGGTGTTGCTGACATCCTTACATCCGCCTTTGCCGTCGCCACCGGCAGGGCAAGGATATGTCTGATTGCCTGGTAAGGGAGGTGGTGGTTCAAAAAAGGTCGAACTGACACTGACTTCGTTGTACGGGATAGACGTTGTGGTGGGAGTTGCTATCTTGCCGGCCGCAAGGGCCTTCGAATCTAAAATAGTTTGAATGCTCTTTATTTCTTTATCCAAGATATCAATAACGGCTAACTTCGTGTACGTGGCTTGGGCAAAGGCGAGGGCGGCAGCCAAAGTATTCCATCCAGTTCTGCGAGCTGGGGTTGCGAAGGCGTTATCGGCCTCAAGATCGGCAGTTTTGAGAAGTCCAATAAATACCGGAATGGCCATGGCAACCAGGCCCATTGAACTCCCAATGACCTGATTGACGGGCATTCCTGAGTCTTCACTCTTTTCATCTTTGTCGATGGCGGTGGCACTATCGAGGAAGATTTTTAAAAAATCAAACTGATTGTCGGCCAAAATCTCATCGCCATAGAAGGTACGCACTTTTCGATAATCACTTAACGAGACTGCCTCTTGCTTTTTGGAGAGCTCTATTTCTGTACGTGTTTGGGCCATCTCTCGTTGAATTTCTTCTTCGTTCAGGAGAGCTGAGGTTGCTGATGGTGTGTGATGAAAAAAGATATCGGGTAATTTTGTTATATCCAGATAATGGTTCAAGCTCAATTCGCCGTAACCCTGTTGCAACTGTCCCGAGGTCAATTGCAAAATATCGGTTGGTGCGCCCCCACAGGTGCTCCGTTTGGCATCGTAGTAATCGCTCGGAGAGTGTTGAGTAATAAGTGTGGTTGGAACTTGGCATGCCAAGATACAGACGCTTGGTCTTGGACAATGGAGTTCAACCAATTTGGCATGGATTCCCCTGATATAGCCCTGGGCGGCCGCTAAACAAGCTGCTCCCGGACCAGCAGCCGCTAAACACGCAGTTTCAGCAGCATCTTCGGCCGTCGACATCGTCACTCTATATTTGGTGCAGTCAATTTGTGATGTTGTCGGGGTTACGACGTCATTATTTAAAGTCAAAAGTTGCAGCAATTCACTCTGAGCAGAGCTAACTCCCACAGCACAGGCCTGACATTGGGTGACACAAGCAGCTGCTTGAGGTCCGGCGCAAGCTGCTTGTGCAGATTCTAATCCTGCAAGGGTCGCAGTCCCTGTTGCGGCCAAAATGGCGTCATGAGCATTCTGCCCCAACCATCCGACCAGCTCAATGATGGCGGCAATGGCGAAGGCCGCTCCTGCGGCAATGGCCAAACCAAATTTCCAAGTGGCCCCAGTTTTTGCGCTATCAAGCGCTGATTGCTGGGCCTTCAAGTAGTCCAATTGATCACAGGCGGAGATATCACCAATCGAGCCTGACCCAGTGCCTGAGCCGATCCCCCCTGAGGCACACTTTTCTTGTACATTTCTCACTTGATCAGGCCGATACTCAACCTTCTTTTTTATTTTTCCGATTGAGGTTGCATAGGCCACCACAGACGCAATTTCGCCACCAAAAAGTGCGATGGCACCCACTGCGGAAAAGATAGTTGAATAACCACAACTGACGTTGGGCATGCGACAGCGAAGAACCTGATACATGAACACCATGGCGACGGCCCAGGTAAGCAGGGTACTGACATATCCCTCGGAGATCATCCAGTTCCGGTCACCACCATCAACGCCCACATCTTTAATGGTGCATTTGTCCCCTTTAGTTCCAGCATCAGAATTTTGACTGGCAAAATTGGAGCAGTCGGGGAGGCGTGCGTCGGCGGCCTCAGCATTTGAAATCAGTCCCCCGGAAAAGATTCGCAAGTCTTGAACAGGCCCTAACTGGGTTAGCATCCACACTAAGAAGAGAGCTAAAACTTTTCTGGAAATCTGCAAAATATTTTTCATCGCATCTGCTCCTCAAAGACCGAAACTGTAACAATATTAATTGTATAGTATTATACGGTGTTTTGAGTTGGTTTTATGGACTTTTGCAGGCCAACTCATGAAAAAAATTGAGTTATCCCGATATTGGCTGAGCAATTTTCGTAAATTCATCTGGCAATAATTCCCGTCACTTTTTATCCTGACGGACCGTAAAATCTCTTATGGCGAGCTTGCGGTGGTAAAAATATCTGTTTTTACAGGGATTTGCCTGAAAGAAAAAAGAAAAATTTAGAGGAATGCTTAGGTAAAGAGATGACGGTTTTTCTTCAAGTATTTTGATAGACCGCCAACTTTATCCAATGAGCGAATGGCCTTGGCCGAAACTCTCAAACGAACAGTTTCACCTGATTCAGAGTCGAAAATCTTTTTGGTTTTAAGATTAAGCTCTGATCTTTTCTTTGTTTTGATATTAGAGTGGGAAATTTTGTTCCCAATAAGTCTTCTTCGTCCGGTTAACTGGCATTGCTTGGACATGATCTGATCCTTGTTATTACTTTAAAGTGGCGGAACTATATCTAAAAGCAGGTTATTCGACAAGCCTTTACTGACTGATCAAAGTTTTCGCTCGATTAGCAATTCCAGCAGCATCGAATCCATGCTTTTGGTACAAATGCGAGGCCAAATAGGCCGATTGGCCGAAGTGGCCTTCTATGCCTAAGCTACTGGCCTTCCCTTGCCAACCGTTCATCACCAAATTGTGAATGAGCAATCCACCCATTCCCCCGATCAGTTGGTGATCCTCAACCGTCAGAAGGTTATTTCTATTGTTTGCCAGCAGCTTCTTAAATTCTTCTGTCTCGGGGCGATTGATAAAAATGTGATTATAGACGGTTGCCTCGATACCTTTTTTGGCCAAAAGTTCGGCGGCCTCCATGGCCAACTCGGTGGTAGGCCCGGTCCCGACGATCAAGAGATCGCGACCTTGGCGCACAACCTGGCCCTTGCCCCATTCAAATTTGGTGCTGCCATTATGTTCGGCGAAGTTTTCACGTCCGTAAAAGAAGAGCGTGGTGGGAGGAACTCGCCCGGCGAGTCGCTCTCGTTCAAACTCCTGCAGTGCCTGCTCAAGGTAAAATTCGGCCTCACCTGAGGTGCTAACCGAGAGCACTTGGATGTGGGGAATAGAAGTCGTGGCAGCAAAATAAGTGGTGGCCTGATGGCTGGCCCCATCGGCGGCATCCTGGAACCCGGTGTGGGAAAAAAGGCCAATGACTGGGCCTAAGGAAAGTCCCGACATCATCAAGGGAAGATTGCCTTTGGTGATTCCAAACTGGGCGAATGAATCCACCACGGGAATATGGCCCATGCGCGATAATCCCACGGCCGTGGAGATCATATTGGCCTCGGCGATCCCGACATCGAAAGAACGCTCAGGAAAAGTTTTTTGAAACTCGGCAACTCCGGTAGAGCCTTGAACATCGCAGGCCACAGAAATAATGGGCAGACCTTGTTTCGCCATCTTGATTAATGCTTTTGAAAGGCCAACTTGGACCTTTTCTCGTTTGGGGGCGTTACCTCCACTCGAAGGAGATTTTGGCGGGACACTATTCATAATGTCCTGCACCCACTTTTCAAATTCTTGGGGAACTGGTCCACCCTTATAGATTTCCTGCAGAAATTCAGCCAATTTTGGATCATAGGCCTTGAGAGGGTAACCATGTCCACCGCTGGAGCTTTGCTCGGTCGCCTGGATGCCTTTACCTTTGACGGTGCGAAAGATTAGGGCCACCGGGCAGTTGGCGTTGCTTTTTAGTTTTTCCAGGCCGCCTTCGATGGCCTGATAAACTTTTTCCAAATCATGGCCGTCTTCCACAAAAGTCACATTCCAACCGAGTGAGCTGAGTGAATTAAAGGTAGGGGTCATGCTGTAACAGTCTTTATCAATCCGGCCGCCGAGTTTAGTGTTGTTGTCTGAGATCATAAGTAGGAAAGGGTTGAGCAGACCCTTGCCTGCCAGACCTGGGATGGCGGCAAAGGCCTCGCGTGCTTCACCTTCCATTGCGGCACCGTCAGAGAGAGCGCAAACAGTGTAGCGCTTACTGCCGGTTAATTTATCGGATAAGGCCAGCCCCTGCGCTTGGGGAAGACCTGAACCGAGTGGGCCATTAGAAATGAGGACACCTTCGGGGTTTAAATGTGCTTCGCCGTGTCCGGTCAGTCTTGATTCAAGCGAACGAAATTTTTTGAGCTCATTAAAAGTGAGTCCGCCCATTCCATAGTTTGCACGAATGGCATAGATGCCATTTTCGGCATGGCCGGCGTCGTTCACAAAGTTGAAATTTTCATACCAGACACCAGGGGAGTTCAGCATGATTCCATGGATGGCACTGATCATCTCAGCAAAACCTGCAGGCCCACCCCAATGGCAGGCGGCACCGCCAATCACGGCATGCTGGTTCATGAGGGCGACTAAAGCACGAGTGGCCTTTGGGTCGGCGAGAGTGACTGTCTGCCCGGCCTTATTTTTTATCGTTCGTGCAAATGTGGGCGTTTTTCGAGGAGGGTTTGGGGCAAGTCCCGTCTTGAGTGGAAAAGACCGGAGAATCTGACGTTCAGTAGACATACTGCCCCCTAATCAAAAAAATGTTGTGGTATCCTTGGGACGATAAACTACCCAATTCTCTGTAGTTTAGTCAACGGACACATGCTGCGTAAATTGTTGCAGGAAATGCTCACCACCTTTGGCAAACTGCTCGATCAAGCTGGCCAGACATTGCTGACGAAAAAGGTAGGGCGCCATCATAGGACCCTGGTCAATTTGATAGTATGTGTTTGGAACTTCGTTGTAGCGAATGACTGTGGCCTGGCATTGCGAGAGATTTTCAAAAAAACTTCCTCGGTAGATTCGAGTAATTTTATCTATGCTAGGGGCCGTTTCCAGGAAGAAGAAATCTTCTTGAGCATAGGTCATCTTAAAGGTGACGCCTGCGGACGTTTTTTCATAGCGAGCGGAAAGCCCCAGTTCAGGAACATTGAACGAATAGTAATTCCCGCCCGGCAAGGGAAAGCGCCAATTCCATAAATCTTCGTGGGGAATTGCCTGAGCTTCGGTGTGTTCGATGATGAGGTTGATGGGCAGATTGCCTGGAAAAAGATAGGTGAGATGTTGAATCCAGCGCGCATTCTCCTGTCTGTTTTGAATACAGACCGTGAATTCTACTCGCTGTTGTTGCCACTGGTAGTAGCGACAATCCGGTCCGCGCCTGGTGATGGTGAAATTTCTGGTAATGGTAAAATTTAACGGTTCCATGGGCGCAAAAAAAGTGTCCATTAACTCTTTTGCACTAGGGAGATCCTCTGGGAATTGCAAATTTATCTCTTGTGCCCCCAGGGGAGGTAACCAGAGAAAGATCAAGACGAAGCAAAGATAGATCTTACTCACTTTTTGGCCGATGATCTTCGATGCGAAGCAGACCTTGCGTGATGGCGTCAATGGCGGCGCGAATGAAGTTAGTGACTAAATTTATATCGGTATTATTGAGGAGCTGGATATAGGCCAAGTTTAGTTCTTCCAAAAAACGATTTTTCTGAACTGAGGAGAGTGAAAAGTCAGTGGAGGGAAAAAAGTAAAGATGATATTCCACAAATGAGCCCACCATTTTAAGTCCTTGGGCGACAGCATAAGTATTGAGTTCAGATTGAAATGTCTGTAGCGAGATCGGTTGGTTGTCGGAATTCAAATAGTGCATGATATCGTTGGCGTCCGATTTTAGTCGCAGGGCCGAGTAAGTGGTAATGGGCATATTCACACGACTGCGCCAACTGGCGTAAGGCGTTTTGTACTCAATATCAAATCCACTTAAGGTGTAAATGTAGCGTTCTCGAGTATCTTCGATCTCGCGCGCCAAATCGAGAAAGCGGGCCCCGCGCAGATTGATAAAGGCACGAAGGTTGTTTCCTTCGCGATAAACCATCAAAGAAACCAGTTCTTCATTATTACTGTTGGTTAAAACATAGCGTTTTTCAGTTTCATTTTTGGACAGTTCAAAACTCCGCCGGCCGCTGCGTAATTCAGTTTGATTTAAGGGACGTAAATTTTCACCTTTGGTAATCACTATTTCGTTCAAGTCTGTGGCGCCAAAACAATCTGTGTATCGGAGTCTCTCAATTAATTCGTTCGGCCTAAGTTCCGCATGATAGTCAAAGACCGTCAAACTTTTTCCCGTTGAGATTGTTACCCCCGCGCATGCCACACTCTCGCTGGAGGTAAAAACAGTACGGCCGTTGTTTATTGTGACAATATAATTTTCAAAAAGTCCTTGAATCTTACGTTCGAGCTGACCTCGAAATTCAAACATGAGTGAATCGAGATCGAGGACCCCAGCTGGAAACGGAGCTGCCTTGATCGATGGAACAGAGATTAAACAAAGGAATAAAATGAGAAAGATCTTTTGCATACGATTAGAGCACTAAAAATTCCTGAGTTGCAGGATTGTAGTAAAGCACTTTTTTCGGTTGTTTCAACGTTAGTTTTTTAAACGGACGGGCCTTGACGGTAAGTTTTACGATTGATGATTGTAAGTCACGTTGCGGAAGATCTTCGAATTTTAGACCGGTTAACATTAAGTTTTCAACCGTTCGCACGGCCTTCTGCTTAAATCCTTTGGCGTGAATGGTAATTTCCAGATTCTTTTTATAATTACTTTTGCGCGCCAATTTTTTGTCCATGCGAAATCCCAAGAGGCGGTCGCCCGAGAGACTCAAGCGAGCAAAAGGCTGAATCGACTGCATCAAGGCAGCCAACGGAATTTCATCATTGGGGAATTGGTTCACTTCTGCATCACTGAAATGCGCCTGTGTTTCAAGATTGCGCATTTCCCGATTGGTGCGCAGAAATTCATCAAAGCTCAAGGCCTTGGCGCGAACCACCACCA
>JAHFAA010000349.1 GCA_023250775.1 Bdellovibrionales bacterium | reverse complement strand
CAATTTTTTCTTGCAAGGTTTGAGATGAAAATGGTTTCACGATAAAATTATTCGCTCCCGCTTTAACTGCGGCGACGATTGTCTGCTGCTCGGCCTCTCCCGTTGCCAAGAGAAAAGGTACCTTCTGCATGACCGGATTTGAGCGAATTCGTGCAAGCAGCTCTTGTCCCGTCAATTTTGGTAAGGCCCACTCGGAAATAACCAGCTCGATCTTTTCATTTGTGGCAATTCCTTCCTCAATAATTTCCCAAGCGCTTTCTCCATCACCAGTTTCTTTAATATTTTTAAATCCCACGGCCGACAGCATAGACTTTGTTGCGTTTCTAATCCCGATGACATGATCAACAAGTAAAATTCTCATTGATGATTTAAGCGCCATAACCCACCTTATTCCAAGAGCAATACTGTGCTAATTATACTACTTAATTGCGTTAAGAAAGGAACTGCGAATACTCTCTTCTTGATGTCGCAACGCCTCATTTAAGGTCGTTCGGTCAAGGATGATGACTTTCCCACCCGATGAAACCTTGGCGTGGAAACGAAAGATATTGTTACGATATAATTCCCGCGCTCCGATCATCGTTCCTGGCAAAAGAGTCACAACTTCCTTCTTTTTGGCCATCACGACAGTTCCTTCAATGCAGATGTAGGCAGCATGAGGAATGTGTCCCTTATAGATAATTTCAGATTCGGTTAAATAAGTTCGCACCGGATAGTACTTCAACAGGTCTTCGAGAAGTCCTGGATTCAAGTAACAAATTCCTGGCAAATTATTTCGCCGAATCATAACCTCACACAATTTTGGGGAAAATTAACTATGCGCCCTCAATAGCCGATATTAGCAAATTCCAGTAGACGCTCTTCATCGCGAATAACAATGGATTTGCCATCTTGATCAATAATACCTTCATCCTTCAGCTCTGAGATGAAACGAATGAGAGTTTCAGTCGCTGTCCCGACAATAGAGGCCATCTCTTCACGAGACAATTTTAAAGCCAGGCGCCACTTGCCGTTTTCATCCTTTGTTCCATGACTTTCTTTCAAAAGGAGTAAAAATTCAGCAACACGCTCACGCACATTTTTTTTGGCAAAGGAAGCGATTCTATTTTCAGCGGCACCAAGATCGCGCCCCAGAAGAGAAATCAAGTGACAAGCTACAGTGGGTTGGTCTTGAACAAGTTTCAAAATATATTTTTTATCAATAAAACATACAGCAGAGTCTTCGATGGCCGTGGCCGTAGCGGAGTAATACTGATCGGTAAAAATACTTCGATGTCCAATGACGTCGCCCTGAGAAGCAATTCTGACAATCGACTCTCTTCCATCAGAACTCATCTTTGAGACTTTTATGTTACCTTCACTGACACAAAAAATTCCAAAGGGCGGGTTACCTTCAACGAACAGGGCCTGACCTTTTTTGAAAATATTATTGACCTTATGCCCACTTAAATCATTGAGGCATAGGCGTTCGAGTTCACAAAAAATCCCCTTTTGTAATGAAGGGCACTCACCACAATTTTCGTACCGCGTAATTTTTTTTGAATGAGGAACCATAATTTTGCTTCTGAATGTCAGTTTTATGTAAATTATCAATTGGACTGCCGAAAAACAAGGGTTCAAATGACTTTTCTTATTGAATTTTGATTTTTCTTTCTAACTTATTCTAAATAGACAATCTTTCATTTCATTTCCTTGAACGCAATTTCAATAGGATAGAATGAATTGCACGACAACTTTCCAGAGAGGCCCCGTGGTGAATTGTGATATGATTTTGGTGCCGGAGGCGGAGGCCAAAGGCGAAAAACTTTTCCTGCGATCTCTCGCAACTCTTTTTGGAGGACTCTATGGACGTAAAAGTACATTTCACCAATCTCGAACCCAGCACCGCCGTAGAAACCATTATCAAGGAAAAGGTTCTGCGCTTAAAAAAATATTTTGAAGGTCGTTTTTCTGTTCATTGGAATTGTTCCGTCGAAAAAGACAATCACGCTTCGAATGTTACTGTTATGGGCAAAAATATTGAGATGAATGCACACGCCAAGACCGACAACATGTACAAAACAATTGATGTGGTTATGGAAAAACTAGAAAAACAATTGAGCAAAAAGAAAGATGTCATCACAAATAAACATCACGACAAGTTAACCTCAATGACCTCGAATTGAGGTTTCAAAAGGGCCTTCGAAAGAAGGCCCTTTTTTTTTACAAGTCTTTAATTAAATCATCGAAATGTTGGAGAGAGTTCAGAAATTGAAATTTCTGGTTCCTCTGAAAATGGTCAATACTAAATGTCCCGTTTCCACCAACAATTAACTTTTGATTAGGCTGCAGCTTACTCAGCACCTCTGTGAGGTAGCTATTTAGATCTTGCTCAACATACTCTGATGAAACATTCGTTGTGCCCAAAACAACGTAATCTGCGCCGATGGCCTCTGTCGCCTGGAGAAGAGCATCCGCTGGCATATTGATGCCAAAATAGAAAAATTTATGTCCATAATGCACACACAACAGGGCGCATAAAAGAATCCCAAATTCGTGATGATTATTTTCCGGCGTGGCAAAGACAAAAATTTTGTCACTTCGTCGAGTATTTCTGAAGGTTCCATAGAGCAGATAGCCAACGTGAAATTTCATGATAGATGAAATCGCAAACTCTTGCGCCAGAGTTAATTCACCCAGTTTTACCCGCGCCCCAACTTCCTGCAAGAGAGGGAAAAGCACATTGAGGACAAACTCGCGGGGGTTGAGCATGCCAACAAGTTTATTGAGTTCGTGAGAGATCACATCCAACTTATAGGCCTGAAGTGCTAAGAGAAGGTGTGAGAGCGCATCTCGCGACACCACCTTATCCGTCACGGTGGTCAGTGGTACGCTGGAAAAATGCTGAGCATCCTTTTCCGTAAATTTGGCCAACAGTTTTTCCAGCTCAGGGGTGGAATAGTTGGCGATGGTTCCAATAGAACTTCCCATCCCGCACAGATCATTTAACATTCTGAGTTTGGACACATCCTCTTCGCTATAAAGCCTCCGTCCATTATCAGAGCGTTGAGGCACAACGGCCTGGTATCTTTTCTCCCAGGCCCGCAGAGTGTGGATGCCCACACCACTAAGTCGACTCGCCATTTGGATGCTATATTCTGTCATAAATTCCTCACAGTAATGGTTATTAAACTAGACAGCTATTGGAGCAATCCTAGCACCTTTCTAGACGCCAAAACAGTATGTCTAGGATTTATCTATGACAAATGTCAGAAGTTACAGCAATGTAATATTTTCAGGTAGTTATATTTCGTTAGGGAGATGCACGGCCCTGACTGATAATACGCGACGGGGTGGAGTTTCTGATTATGCAAAAAAAGGGACGTTCGAATATTACCATGGGCGTTTTGGTTTGCGGCCTTGCGGTTTTGGTTGTGATCTATCTGAATGAACGAATGAATATCGCTCCGGCCCAAGCCGCTGGGGCGACAAATGCGACCTCTTCTCGGATAGCGAGTGCTCATTTGGGAACCGACAAAACGGGTCTGCCCCAAGAGAAATCAGAACTACCGGCCTTTTTATCGGATGGATGGACCACAGTCGAGGAATCGCCGCCCAATGAAGAGCTGTTGAAACTTTCCCCGAAACTCTTACCGGAACACTCTCAAGAAATCTATGAGCAGCTCAGCTCTGGCGCCATCGGACCTCGCCATATTTCCAACATGGCCATCCTCTTTGCTCAAAGCAGAGAAGAAAAAATTCGTTATCGCGTGATTGAAAATTTGGGCACTATAAATGTAAGCAAATCGGAACAAACTTTAAGGGAACTCTATCCAAGCTCAACGGCAGATGAGCGAGTCATGATTATCGGTCTCCTTCACCCTCTCGAATATAGGGACTCGCACCAATTTCTAATCCAAATCGGCAACAGTGAGGAGAAGAGCGAACAGAAACTTGCACTCAACGCCTTGGCCAGCGCTCATCTTTTCAGCGGCAATGTGAATTTTGAAAATACAACTCTCGCCCAACTTTCAGCATCAGCAAAAGAAAAATATTTTAACATCCAAACCAATATAAATAATTTTGCGTGGACCAGAAGCAATAAATTAGGGAGAGACCATGAATAAGCATCTGACAAAATGCCTAATTGGACTGGCCTTGGCCATCACAACGGCTCAGGCCTTTGAGGTCGGCTGTCTCACAAGTGATTTAAAAAAATGTACTCTCGCCGATTTACAAAGAGGTGATGAGCGCAGACAAATCGTTCTTCTGCCAACTGGTTTTACAAAAGATGACAAGGGTGAGTTTGATACCGCTGTTCAAAACTATGCCACCAATATGGTAAATGCCGGGCCAGAGGTTTACTCGGAAAAATATAAAGACAAATTTATTTTTCTCTCTTTTTGGATGCCAGGAGAAACGCTGGAAAGTTCCAAGGCCATCCTGGGAGGCCAGATTATTCCTCATCCCATTCGTGAAAATTTCGGCATTGTGGTCGACGAAGAGCTGGTTAAAACGGCCGTCATCGACATTCAGCGTGAGCATGGACGAAATATCAAACCATGGTGTGTTGTTACGGTATTCAACACCACCGCCGATA
>JAHFAA010000348.1 GCA_023250775.1 Bdellovibrionales bacterium | reverse complement strand
TGCCGGAAATCTTGATCAGCTTTTCCAATTCAGTTGGAATGGCCCCTGCAAAAATTTTTACAAAATCCCGCGCCGCCTGATGAAGCAAGCGAGCACGGCGATAATAACCCAGGCCTTTCCAGGCAATCAAAATCTCTTCTTCACCTGCCTGTGCAAGATGATTAATGGTAGGATATTTCTGGAGAAATTTCGCGTAGTGCCCAATGACCGTTGCCACGGTAGTTTGTTGCAGCATCAGCTCGGACACCAAAGTGCTGTAGGGTGTGCGGTCTATTCGCCACGGCAGATGGGCGAAGCGAGTGCGCGACCATTGCAATAATTGTTTAAATTCCTCATCTACTCCCATGATAAAGTTGTACTTGACGAGAATACGTCTGGCCATACAATCAACCCTATGAACTTTTATAATAATTTACTCGATGAGACCCATTTGGCCCTGCGTGAAAGCTGCACGCGTTTTGCTTTAAAAGAAATTGCGCCTCATGCTTTTGAATGGGAAGAGGCCTGCACTTTTCCGCAAGAACTCTATACAAAAGCTGCGCAGGCCGGTGTTTTGGGCGTGGGATTTCCGGAAGAAGTGGGCGGTGCCGGTGGCGGCGCTCTTCACACGATTATGCTGATCGAAGGCATGATGCGGGGTGGTTCAACCGGAGTTTCGATTGGGCTTGGCAGTTTGGCCATTGCTCTTCCTCCTCTTTTGCATTCAAAAAATCCGGACTTAATCGAACGCTTTGTCAGACCGACGTTGGCGGGAAAAAAAATCGCCGCGCTCGCCGTGACGGAGCCTGGTGCCGGAAGCGACGTCGCCAGCACGCGCACGCGCGCCGAACGCCATGGTGATCATTACAAGGTCAATGGCTCTAAACTCTTTATCACCTCGGGTGTTCGCGCTGATCTTCTCACCACCCTGGTTCGCACCAGTGATGATCCGCATTCAGGACTTTCTTTTTTAGTGATCGAAAAAAATATGCCTGGGGTGACCGTCTCAAGGGCACTCAAAAAAACCGGTTGGTGGGCCAGTGATACCGCCGAATTATCTTTTCAAAACGTTCAGGTGCCCGTGAAAAATTTGATTGGCAAGGAAGGCGCCGGTTTTCAAACTCTCATGCGCAATTTCCAAATGGAGCGACTGGCCTTGGCCGCCTATGGATGCGCAACCGCCCAGATTGCATTGGAAGAATCGCAGCGCTACGCTCGTGAACGACAGGCCTTCGGAAAATCAATCTCTGGATTTCAGGTCACACGCCACAAGCTAGCAGAAATGGGAACACGCGTTTTGGCAGCGACCACTCTTACTTATCAAGTGGCGTCGCGCATGGAGCATGGAGAAAACGTGATGAAGGAAGTCGCCATGGCCAAAAATTTTGCCGCCGAAACGGCCATCAGTGTGACCCACGATGCTGTCCAAATTTTTGGTGGTATGGGTTATATGCGTGAGACTCTGGTGGAACGCCTCTCGCGCGACGCCCGCATCTTAAGCATTGGCGGCGGCACGCATGAAATCATGAATGAGATTATCGCTAAATGTATGGAGCTTTGATCATCTATTTTTTGATATTTTCTTGATATTTTATCTCCTCTTTTGACGCCCCTTTTACGTTTTTTCCTTTAGCCTAAAACGTATATGCACTAATTTTGGGGACAGGGAGAAGGAATATGCTGGAATATCTCGCACTTGTGTCAGCGTTCGGACTCACCGTCTATCTGATTTACACCATTATTCATCCTGAAAAGTTTTAACTCTAGGTATTTTTATGCAATGGAAAGATGCTCTAGAAATTTTGCTTTTTGTTTTCCCCCTGATTTTAATTGCTCCTCGCTATGGTTATTGGCTGGCGCGTAGACTTGATCAGGATAATCCCACCATTTTTGAATATAATTTTTTTAAACTTTTTGCAATCAAGACTCAAGCACAAACGGGGAAAGAATATTTTAAAGATCTCATCATCTTTCACACCCTCGGATTAATCGTTTTTTTCGTCATTATCTATGCTTTCCGTCTGGCCACAGAGCCGATGAGTTGGCATCTGGCGCTGAATACCGCCGTTAGCTTCGTGACGAATACCAACTGGCAAGCCTATTCAGGTGAAGTTTCACTCACATCATTCATGCAAATGCTTGCACCGACGGTGCAGAATTTTTTATCCGCGGCCACAGGCATGGCAGTTATGCTGGTCTTGGTACGCGGTTTGCGCAACAGAAATTGTCAGACGATAGGAAACTACTGGCTCGACTTATTTCGTAGCATCACTTATGTGCTCTTGCCTTTGTCTATTCTTCTCGCCATTTTCCTCATGTCTCAAGGTGTGGTGCAAACCTTTGATTCTCACGTTGAATATCTTACGCTCGAAGGCCTACGTGCCCATTTACATCTTGGCCCTGTGGCATCGCAAGTTGCTATCAAACAACTTGGCACCAATGGCGGCGGGTACTTTGGAGTCAATTCAGCTCATCCCTTCGAAAATCCCACAGCGCTCTCCAACTATTTTCAACTATTATCGATTGTCTTTTTGCCCATCACCCTTGTCTTTACTTATGGAGAAATGTTGAATCGACGCAAGCATGCCTGGACAATTTTTTTGGTAATGGCCTTTATCTTTGTTTTAGGGCTGATCGTGAGTCTCGCGGCGGAACATGCAAGCAACCCAGCTCTGCAAAATCTCCCTTTCCTGGAAGGAAAAGAATGGCGTTTTGGTAAGACCGCTTCGATTCTCTGGTCATCGGCCACAACCGCCGCCTCAAATGGAAGCGTCAATGCCATGCACTCCTCTCTATCACCGATCGCGGGTCTCGTGGCCTTGTTTAACATACTCTTAGGCGAAATTATTTTTGGCGGTGTGGGGGCCGGTATGTACGGCATGGTCATTTTTATTTTACTCACACTTTTTTTATGTGGGCTTATGGTTGGGCGGACACCAGAATATTTGGGCAAGAAAATTGAGGCCTACGATATGAAACTGGTACTCTTGGCCTTGATCGCGCCAAGCTGCACGGTTTTGCTGGGAACAATCCTCTCCCTTGTTACACAAACGGGGATGGCCTCGCGATCAACAATCGGGCCTCATGGACTTTCCGAAATCCTCTATGCCTGGGGTTCGGCCTCAAATAACAATGGATCGGCGTTTGCCGGTCTGAACGCCAATACCATTTTTTATAATATTGGTTTAAGTATTGCCATGTTGATCGGCCGCTTTGGTGTGATCTTTCCCGTGATCTGGCTTGCTCAGTCTTTTTCCAAGAAAAAGATTTTGGCCAGCAACTCCGGGCAAATGTCGATTGAATCCTGGATGTTTGGCATTTTGCTTATTAGCATCATCGCGGTCGTGGGTGCTCTTACATTTTTTCCCTCACTGTTACTGGCCCCAGTTCTTGAGCATTTGCTTATGCTTCGTGCCCAAGTCATGTAAGGAGTTTTTTCATGTCAAAGAGAAAAAAAGAAGAGGAATTGCAACTGTGGACGAGGGAGATCATCACCGAAGCAATTGGAATGAGTTTAAAAAAACTTCACCCCAAAGCATTGTTTAAAAACCCAATTATCTTTGCCACAGGCCTCTGTGCCTTCCTTGCTACAATTGCAACTTTCCAAATGCCTGATGCCTTTTCCATCCAAATTACCGCGTGGCTGTGGTTTACCGTTTTGTTCGCAAATTTTTCCGAGGCCTTGGCCGAGGGCCGCGGCAAGGCACAAGCTTCTGGTCTTAAAAAAAGTACTCAAAACTTAAAGGCCTTTCTCTACGATCAGGAGACAAAAGAAAAGAATGAAATCGATGTTACCTTGTTAAAAAAAGGCGATGTCATTATTTGCTATCCCGGCGATGTTATTCCACAAGATGGTGAAGTCATCGAGGGTGTTGCCAGTGTCGATGAATCGGCCATAACCGGCGAATCAGCACCAGTCATTCGCGAAAGTGGCGGAGATAGAAGCGCGGTAACAGGTGGAACGATGGTAAAAAGTGATTGGCTTGTGATTAAAATTACTTCTGAGAAAGGCGAAAGTTTTGTTGATCGCATGATTAATCTAATTGAAGGTGCCAAACGCGAAAAAACTCCGAATGAAATTGCTTTGACGCTCGTCTTGAGCGGTCTCACGCTTATTTTACTTTGCGTTGTTTTGGCCCTGAGGTTTCAAGGCGAAGTGATTGCACAAGATGCTGGGACGACTCATTTAAATGAACTCTCCATCCTTTCATTAACGGCCCTTTTTGTGTGTCTTATTCCGACCACCATCGGGGGACTCTTAAGTGCCATTGGCATTTCTGGAATGGGTCGATTAGTGAAAGAAGGTGTTATTGCCAAAAGTGGCCGTGCCGTTGAGGCAGCAGGAGATATTTCAGTTTTACTTTTAGATAAAACTGGCACTATCACCTATGGCAATCGGCGCGCTTTTGATATGTATCCTGTGGGCGAGAATCATTATGATGAATTATTATCCAAGGCCTTCCTTGCCTCCGTCGCCGACGAAACCCCTGAGGGGCGAAGTATCATCGATTTTTGTCAAAAAAATTTGAAAGATGCTTTTCCGCGAACTGATTCAAAGAACACTTTATTTATTCCTTTTAGTGCTGAAACGCGGATGAGT
>JAHFAA010000347.1 GCA_023250775.1 Bdellovibrionales bacterium | reverse complement strand
CGTTCTCAGTAATCGAAACTATTCTTTTAATATTTTGAGATCGACCAAAGAATGCGTCATAAATATTCCCACTTCAGAGCTTCTGAAAAAAGTTGTCGCTTGTGGAAATTCATCCGGAAAGAAAATTGATAAATTCAGAACCTTTCATCTTACTCCCTTGACGGCCTCAGAAGTAAGCGCCCCCTTGGTGAAGGAATGCTATGCCAATCTTGAATGCAGGGTCGTGGATACTAAGTTGGTGACAAAATATAACTTTTTTATACTCGAAGTTATTAAAGCGTGGATTGATCCTGGAAAAAAAACTCCAAAGACCATTCATCATCAAGGGCGAGGTCTCTTTATGATCGCCGGAAAAACCATCAAAACCTCTTCTAAAATGAAGTAGCTGTGGTATATCTAATCCATGAAAAACAACTGCCTAGTCTGCGCGGAAGATATCCGCAAAACTTTTAAGGATGTGCAGGCCTTAAAAGGAGTTAATCTTTCTGTCGCGCAAGGTGAATTTGTTGCGATTCTTGGACCTAATGGGGCCGGCAAAACTACGTTTGTGGAAATAATCGAAGGAATCCAGACACCAGACAAAGGTTCTATTTATATAAAAGGATTCACCTGGAAAAAAGATGCCCGAGAGATCCATAAATTGATGGGACTTTCGCTGCAAGAAACAATTTTTTTTGAAAGAATTACCACCCTTGAAACTCTTCGTTTATTTGCCAGTTTTTTTAATCTTGATGAAAACAGAGTTCAGCGCATTCTTGATATGGTGACTCTCAGAGACAAAGCACAGGCGCGGACGGCCCATTTGTCGGGGGGGCAAAGGCAAAAGCTAGCGCTGGGCATTTCTATCTTAAACGATCCCGAGGTTCTTATTCTCGATGAGCCTACAACTGGTCTTGATCCCGCAGCCAGACGTGAGATTTGGAACATTTTGAACGATTTAAAAATGAAAGGAAAAACATCCCTCATATTGACGACACATTATATGGATGAGGCCAATTTTCTTTGTGATCGAATTATTATGATGGATAAGGGAACCATTATTAAGGAAGGCTCGCCGGCACAACTTTTAAAAGAAAGTGGCAAGGCCAATTTAGATGAGCTTTTTATTTATTTAACCGGAAGAGGTCTTGGTGATGAAACAGTTAGCAAGACTTATTGAAATTCAAATCAAAGAGCTGATCCGTGATCCGGGAGTTATTTTATGGGGCATTGGTTTTCCCGTGCTGATGGCATGGGGACTTGGTCTGGCCTTTTCATCCAAACCGATCAATATTCGATCCATTGCCATTGTCGACAATTTAAATTCCAAACATTCGCTGATAAATTACGTGCTTAATAATACGAAAGAAGTCGCATCTAAAGTCGCGCAAACGCGGAGATTTGAACAAACGATTGAAACTCGTGCTTATGGAACAAATAAACTAAATTTCTATCTGGCGACACCAGTAACGGCAGTCCAGTTGCTCAAACGCGGAATTATTGTCGTCCTTGCGAGCGAGGATAGCGATGGTGTCAAATATGAATTCGATCCCAGAAATCAGGACGCTCAGATAACCTATTTTATTGCCAGATCAATGATAGAAAATAATCTAAAAGAATATGCGCTCGATAAAGTTCAGCCGATTGAAGTATCAGGAACAAGATATGTTGATTTTTTAATTCCAGGAATGGTTGGGATGGGAATCATGATGTCCTGTATGTGGGGCATTAGCTATAGCTTGATAGAAAGACGTTCAAAGAAATTATTGCGACGGCTTCTAGCAACCCCAATGAAACGATCCTATTATTTGTTTTCACAAATCTTCACACGTATGTTTATGGGATTTATTGAGGCCAGCATTTTAATTGCATTTTCAATGTACTATTTCAAGCTACAAATAAACGGAAGTTTTCTCGCACTCTTCTTAACTTTTTTGGCCGGAAATTGGGCCTTTAGCGGCTTTTCGATTTTTACGGCCTCTCGAACAACTTCGATAGATATTGGAACAGGGATTATTAATGCCGTGACAACCCCGATGATGGTGCTTTCAGGCGTTTTCTTTAGCTACCACAATTTTCCGGAATGGGCACAACCAGTCATAAAATATCTGCCTCTTACAATTCTCATTGATACATTACGTAGAATAATTCTCGAAGGTCCTGATCTCATTTCTGTCAGTAAAGAAATCTTAATCCTCGCGATTTTTGGTACGCTTTGTTTTATTGCAGGGCTAAAAATCTTTAAGTGGTATTAGCAGGTCTTTCAATGCGGCCTCAAGATTTTTAAATTTAAATGAGTAACCTTCTTGCATGAAACATTCAGGTAGTACCTTTTGACTTGCCAGGAGAAGCTGTGATTTTTCTCCGAGAATAATTTTAAGAAATGTGCTTGGCATGGAAACAAAAGTGGGACGGTTAAGGACCTGCCCCATGGTCTTTGTGAAAGTATAATTTGTCACAGGTGTCGGGGCGACGGCATTATAGACAGGCTGAATTTTGTCTTTTTCCAAGAGAGAAATGTATTGGTTTACCAGATCATCTATATGAATCCAACTCATATATTGCTTACCACTGCCCAATGTTCCCGCTAAGCCAGCTTTGAAAAGAGGTAACATTTGCTTTAGGGCCCCTCCGTTTTTACTTAAAACTATACCCGTTCTCAAAATAGCTGATTGCATGCCCGTGATACCGTGCTTGAGTGCCAATGCTTCCCACCTTTTACAAACATCGGCCAAAAACCCTTCACCTGTTTTGCTTTGCTCATTGAGTGGCTCATTGTTTCTGTCTCCATAGATGCCAATGGCCGAGGCACTCACAAATTTTAGAGGAGGTTTGTTTAATTGTTTAATTGCTTCAATGAGAACAGAGGTGCCACTCAACCGCGAATTAAGAATCCTGTCTTTTTTCTGTTGAGTCCAGTAACCTTCAGCAACACTCTCACCGGCCAAATGAATAACGACATCGACGTTTTCTAAGGCCTTTCGATCGAGTTTTTTGAGCTCCGGATTCCACTCGAAGATTTCAAGTCGTTGTGGAAATCTGTCTGCAGTTCCACCAGCTTTTCTGGTGAGAATTCTTAGATCCTTGTATCCACGCTTCAATAAAGTTTCGACTAATTTTGACCCCACGAGGCCTGTCGCGCCACTGATAAGTATTTTCATTACTTCTAACTCCACGATCAGATGACATCATCTTATCACTTTTCCGGGAATGATGAGAATCATCTTGATCATTGAGGGGATAGACAGACTGGTTTTCTGCCAGCGTTTAAAGTTTTTTTGGCGTATGAAATTTAACAATAACGAGGGAAAATTTATGAAAAAGCTGTTTTTCGCAATGATGATTACTGCCTTAACGTTTAATGTCCTCTCTGCTGCTGAACCAAAAAAAGAAAAAACAATGGAGCCAACGACTGAACAACGCCAGAAAATGGCAGAAGCTCATGAGCAGATGGCAACTTGTTTAAGGTCAGACAAACCAATTGCAGAATGCCACAAGGAACTGGTGGGAAAATGCGAAGAGACAATGGGGAAGGGGGGTTGCATGATGGGAATGCATATGAAAGGCAAAATGGGACATGGTGGCATGAAAGAAAAAAAATAGTTTGCATTTCATAAACATCAAATTTGGTGAAGTGTTACAAGATTGCCGGCCTGGTATTTCTTTGTCATGATGTATCCCTACGGAGGTTGCAATGAAAATCAGGTTGGCACTTGCTCTTGTGTTATTATTTGGAATTGTCTCTTGTGCTACGGTAGGGAAGTCTTTTATTTTCTCAGGCCCCCAAAGTATCGAGATAGGGAAAACTTCAAAAGCCGAGATTTTAAAAACCTATGGTGAACCTTTCCGTGTAGGTTACGACAACGGTGATCTCAAATGGACCTATGGGTACTATCTTTACCGATTGATTGGCGAATCTGAGACAAAAGATTTGGTAATTACCTTTGATGCTAAGGGTGTTGTTAAGGCCTACGCCTATGCGACCTCGATGAAAAACGAGAAAGAAACTCTCTTAAATCAATAATTGTGAAGTTCGTTTGGTAAAACTTCACTTGAGAAGAGTTAATGAAGATGCCTGAGGGCCTTTTTCTCCCATCTCCTGAGCAAAGCGCGTATTGTCTCCAATCTCAATGTTAGCAAAATCATGATTAAGAACACTATTTTCATGAAAATAGTAGTCGACGCCATCTTCACCCTTAACAAAACCATACCCCTCGCCGTAAAAGATTTTTTCCACGCTACCGTGTAGCTGTCTCTGTCGGCCTGTATCATGTCGTCGTTCACGCATTTTATTAAAACGATGATCAAGTTCATGCTCCATAGAGCGGAATGCATCTCGAATAGCAACAAAGGCGTCTTCGTGACCTTTGTTTTTTTCCGGTTCACTTGTGACGACCAAAACATCCTGTCCTGGAATATTGATCAAAATATTTACGTGATAGACTTTTCCTTGATGATGATGTCGATGAGGTGCCGAAATCACAACACGGCAAAACATTATTCGGTCAAAGTAATGCTCTAGTTTTGCCGCTTCCTGGTGTATTTTGTCGTGGATTGCTGCCGAAGAACCGAAATCGCGATAACTAATTTCTAGAGGGAAC
>JAHFAA010000346.1 GCA_023250775.1 Bdellovibrionales bacterium | reverse complement strand
AATTACATCGGCATCAATTTCATTGGCCCGAAGAGCTGCCGCAGTGTCGGTTGTGAAGTAGGGATTACCTGTTCCAGCAGCAAAAATGACAACACGTCCTTTTTCTAAGTGCCGCATGGCCCTTCTTCTAATATAAGGTTCTGCAATTTCTTTCATTTCAATCGCCGTTAGAACTCTTGTCTTTACTCCCTTTCGTTCCAGGGAGTCTTGCAAGGCCAACGAATTAATCACTGTGGCCAGCATCCCCATATGGTCGGAAGTGGTTCTATCCATTCCTTTCGTGGCACCAGCAACACCTCGATGAATATTGCCTCCACCGATGACCACGGCCACTTCTATACCTGTTTCATTGAGTTCTTTAACTTCCATCGAGAGAGTGCTCAACACTTCCTCACTCACGCCGTGACCTTGTGTTCCCGACAAGGCCTCTCCTGAAAGTTTCAATAAGACTCTTTTATACTTCATGCTTGAATCCTCAACATCCGCTTATAAAAAAAAGGGGGACATTGTCCCCCTTTGGATAAGCAATTTGTTCTTTATTGTTGTCCAGTCATCTTGGCAATTTCGTCAGCAAAATTCTCCTGCTTCTTTTCAATACCTTCACCTAAAATAAATTTGGTAAAGCGTCGCACTTGAATTTTCTCACCGAGTTTCAGCGTCAATTCGTTCAACAAATCTTTCACCGTTTTATCAGTGTCTTTAATGTACGGCTGCTCGAGCAAACAAACTTCGGACGCCATTTTTTTGATCTTTCCTTCCACAATTTTTGCAATCATGTGGTCAGGCTTGCCTTCATTCTTAAGTTGCGCGGCATAGATCTCTGATTCTTTTCTCTTAAAGTCCTCATCAATATCTTCTGATTTGATAAATCGAGGAGAGGCAGCAGCAACTTGCATGGCCACATCTTTTACAAAATTCTGAAAATCTGTGCTCTTGGCGACAAAATCTGTTTCACAGTTTACTTCAACCATGACTCCAATTTTACCGTTATGGATATATGATCCAACCATGCCTTCTGCAGCGATCCGTCCTTGTTTTTTCTCAGCAGCGGCCAATCCTTTTTTGCGAAGGTATTCCACCGATTTCTCAAAGTTACCGGCACAACTAACAAGCGCCTCTTTGCAACTCATCATTCCTGCACCAGTTTGCTCTCTTAACCGTCTTACATCATCACTTGAAAAACTCATATTTTCCCTGCTTTTTTATTGTTCAACACTATTCAACAATGTCGCCTGACTCTTCAGAAGCTTCATCTGATTCCTCAAAATCATCTTCACCAATCAAGTCGATATCTTTCTCAAACTTAGTGATAATTTCTTTTTCCAGTGCCATATCTTTTTCAGGCTTGGAAAGTTTTGTGCTCTTCGAAGCTTGAGCGTTGCCTTCTGCCACTGATTGAGCAAAGTATTCTGTAAACATCATGACTGATTTAACAGCGTCATCGTTACCAGGAACAATGTAATCAATTCCAGAAGGATCACAGTTTGTATCGGCAATTGCGATAACGGGAATGCCCAGAGTGCGTGCTTCTTGAACAGCAATATGTTCCTTAATGGGGTCAATAATGAAAATGGCACCTGGAATTTTGCGCATGTCTTTGATGCCTCCCAAGTTTCTTTCTAGTTTCACAATATCTTTGTCGATTTTTGATCTTTCTTTTTTGGTAAGAAGTTCAAAATCACCGGTCTCTTTCATTTTTTCCACTTTGCGAATTTTATCGATGGAAAGAGCAATGGTTTTAAAATTGGTCAACATGCCACCTAACCAACGGTTCGTGACGTGGAAAGCGCCGCACTTAGCAGCAGCATCTTGAATGATGACAGCGGCCTGTCGTTTTGTTCCGACGAAAAGAATGGGACGACCTTCAGAGGCAGTTTTCTTGATAAAATCGAAGGCCTTTTTAGCCAAGGGAATAGTTTTGGCGAGATCAATAATGTAAATCCCATTACGTTCGCCATAAACGTATTTCTTCATTTTAGGATTCCATTTGTGTGTTTGGTGACCGAAGTGAGCGCCGGCCTCCAATAGACCTTTCAATGACAATTCAGACATAAATTCTCCTTTGAGGTTAATCTGATCACCTGTGCCCTAATAAAGGTTTATTAAGGACCTCAAACTTCTGCAGGTGACTGTTAATATTTGGGAATGATGAATAACACAGCTGGCCTCAACAAAGCAAGAAGAGGCTGCCCTTGGTGCTACATGTTATTGTCTTAGGTAATGGATGATAATACTTTTCTCGGACGAGACCCTTGGGCCGGGCCAACAATCCCTTTGGCCTCCATTTCTTCCACTAGGTTAGCGGCACGATTGTATCCGATTTTCAGTCTTCGCTGAAGCATGGATGCACTTGCCATTCGATGCTCCATCACGACTTGGACCGCCTGCTCAAAAAGCTCGTCATCGCCAGCTTCTGTCGTTCCGCCACTGGTTATTAAGCTTGATTTCCCTGAGGCCTCATCGGCGTTTTCCAAGAATTCCAACGCTGCAGCATCATATTGTGCTTGAAAGGTAGAAAGACGTTCTGACAAGGTCTCGATTTCATTTTCATCAACGTATGAGCTGTGCACACGAATCGTGTCTACACCTTGCTTAAAAAGCATATCGCCCTTACCCAGCAATTTTTCTGCTCCCATCTGATTTAAGATCGTCCTCGAATCTACAGCGGAGGTTACTCGGAAAGAAACTCGGGTAGGAAAATTGGCCTTGATAAGGCCGGTAATAACATCAACAGAAGGACGTTGAGTGGCCACAATCAAGTGCATGCCCGCAGCACGGGCCTTGGCGGCTAGACGACAAACATTATTTTCAATTTCCTTTCCTGACTTGGTCAAGATGAGGTCTGCAAATTCGTCAATAATGATGACAATATGAGGAAGTTCATAATCATCACCACTTTCGGCAGTATAAAACGTTTTAATTTTGGCAAAAAGGTCTGAGGATGCATGCTTAATTTTGGAGTTAAAACCGTCAATACTGCGCACTCCAAATTCTTTCAAAATTGAGTATCTCCGTTCCATTTCCTGCACGGCCCAAAGCAAGGCCAGCGATGCCATCTTGGCCTCGGTCATGACCGGCATGATGAGATGAGGAAGACGAGCATACAACGCCAATTCCAATTGCTTTGGATCGATTAGAAGCAGCTTCATTTGGCGGGGTGATTTTTTCACTAAAAGCGAAACAAGAATGGTGTTGATAAAAACAGATTTACCAGCCCCGGTTGATCCTGCCACCAACATATGCGGCATGGCCGTCAAATCAACAATAAATGGACGTCCAAAGGCGTCTTTGCCCATCGCTAAAGGCAACGCACCCGAATTGCTTTTGTATTCTTGGCTTTCCAAAATTTCATCAAGGTAAATCAATTCTCGCGGATTGCGCGGCACCTCGATTCCCACTGTTGTTCTGCCTTTCATAGGGTAGACAATGCGGATTGGAGCTCCAAAGAGGGCAAGCCCAAGATCTTCGGAAATTGAAGTTACCTTGGAAACTTTAACTCCTGGGCCTAACTCCAACTCAAAGGTATCAACGACTGGGCCTTTTAAAATATCGATAATTTTACCGTCGATTTTAAACTCGTTAAATTTTTCTTCGATTCGTCCAATGATATCTGTGAAATATCCTTGATCGGGGTTTGCATGACGTCCGCTTTTAGATTTGGGATTAAACTCATTGAAAACGGCGTAATATTTTTCATCAGAGACACTATCGGAATTAATTTTTTTTCGTGGAGAAACCACCTTCGAAGCTACTTCGCTTGTTTCACAATTATTAGTCGTCACTTGAGTGATAATGCCCGGAAGTTCTTGGGGGAGTGAATTTTCAGATTCTACAGTCTCTTCTTGAGTTACGGGTCGTACGAGCGGCTGCGTGGCGCGAATAATAGTCTTTTGAACAACCTTGCCTCGTAAATCTTTGAGTGAGATGCAAACAGTTTTAAGTTTAGTGATGAGTAACCACACCAATTCAATAAATTTATTACGTCCTACTACTTGGCCAAATAAAAAAGCGGTCACCAAACACAAGCTCGCTGCAAACCATCGAGGCATCTGTCGCAAATAAAACTGAAGAGCATTGCCCAAAAAATCGGGAGCAATTGCATAAAAGAAAAAGAGGGTGGAAAAAATAGTTAGATAAATTCCCGCCAGGTCAAAATAATCGATCTTTCTTTTGAGCTGAAAGGGCATGCAAAGTACCTGTAGAACAACCGCAAAAAAAATCCATGGCCCCAATAAAAATTTAAGCAGTGATAGAACTGAACTACTGGCGTAATTGATCAGATTAAAATGATTTCCAGAAGAAATAGACAGCACATGATCTGAAAGAGCGTCATAAAATAGGTACGCAGCAAGAGACAAAATACCTATCGCCGTTATCGATACTAGATGAATTCGAAATAATTTTTGCGCCATGGATAATTATTCTAACGCTCTCTCCAATAATTTGCCATAATGGTAATTTTATCCGGGTGTTAGCGTCGGAGAATTAATTTCAGGCAAAAAAAAACCCCGGGGTTAACCGGGGTTTTATAAAAAATTGGTGCATCTTGCTATTCTTGCACTTAGTTTCCCAAGCACTACCTTCGCCGCAACTGGACTTAACTGCCG
>JAHFAA010000345.1 GCA_023250775.1 Bdellovibrionales bacterium | reverse complement strand
CTTCCGAATTCCCTACGAAATGAGTGATGGCTTGCTGGCGTTTTTCAATTTGCTCCAAGTCGCGAAGTGGATTGAGGAAAAAATGTCGAAGGGCGCGCGCCCCCATGGCGGTTTTGGTGCGGTCAGCATATCCGAGCACTGACTCACGATATTCTGAGGTATGGCGCGGAAGAATTTCCAGGCCCATCAAGGTGGTGAGGGAAACGCGCATCTTTCCGACTGGTGCCAAAAAACGAAAGGGACGCAGGTGAGGCATTTTTTCAATTTGTTGCGTGCATGAGACGTAATAGGTGAGAACACCGGCGGCGTTCAGGATGTGACCATGCTCTTTGACCAGACGATCATGCTCAAGGCCCGGGGCCAATTTTTTTAAAAAAGGTCTGGTGTTTTTCACCTCAAAATATTCAGCAGCAAGGTGAGTGGTGAGTGGCGAGAAGCGTTCGATGGCCTCGCTGACGACTGCATGGGACTCAAACTGTCCTTTAAAAGTGATGATTTCTTTTGGTGCATATTTGTGGAGGAGATCACAAATTTCGACTAGACTTTCAGAGGCCCCGAAAAAATCTCCCGTGGTAAAATCGAGAAAAGCAATATTCCACTTTTTGTCGATTTCCACGACGGCGGCAAGATAATGATTTTCAGAGGGAGAAGTTTTATCCAAGTCATACGGTAAAGAGGGAGTCACAATCTGAGTCACGGCCCGCTTAACAATACCCACAGCGTCTTTGGGATTTTCAATTTGCTCACAGATGGCAACTTTAAGACCCGCGCCGGTTAAACGATCAATATAGGTGTTGGCAGCATGGTGAGGAATGCCCGCCATTGGGATCGGAATTCCGGCAATTTTTCCCCTATGAGTTTTGGCGATATTGAGAACTTTTGAAATGCGATCAGCATCTTCAAAAAAAACTTCATAAAAATCGCCCATGCGAAAAAGCAGAAGGGCATCAGGATAATTTTTTTTGATTTGGTAATACTGCTCAAGCATGGGGGTTAACTTAACATCTGCATCGACCACAGATTGGAGCGTCGGGGTACCAGGTGAGGTTGTGTAAGTTGACACGTTAAGTTCCCTCTTTTTCGTCAATGTATTTTTGTCAGGAATAGAAGAAAACATAACATGCAGAAGCTGCATGGGAAAGAGGCCAAATCATAAAAAAAACGGGATATAATGGTAATGTGAGTATTTTCAATCAATATTTCAATAGACACACTTTGGTGTTTTGCATTTTCTTGCTGGCGATGGCCTGTACTGCATATGTATCACTCACTTCCCTCAAGGCCCCTGGCAAGAGTGGAGCTGATGACAGTAGTTTCCTTGATGCTGTTGATGAAAATTATTTTCAAGGTGTGAATTATTTTAATTCCAGACCGGGCAGCACGCGCCTCAAGCTTCATGCCGAAGAGGCGAGCATTTTAGATAAGGGAGATCGGATTGTTTTCTTTGTTCCCAAAGGTCAGGCAGAGTCTAAAAACGGCCAGGTTTTCGATTACCAGGCACGCAAAGGACTCCTTTTAAAAAACCGTCAGTACCTCATGCTTGAGCAGGAAGTGGATATCACTTCAGTCAATATGAAACTCAAATCAGAGGTGGCAGAATATTTTGTCGAGAAACAAAAAGTTATTGCCAAGGGCGAGGTTAAATCCTGGGCCCTCGATGCTCGCACCAAGGATCGCATCCGGATCTTCGGCGATCATATGGAATGGTATGTACAACAAGATTCAGGGGAATTTAGCGGGCAAGTTGATGGTACGATAAAGAGACAACGGGCCTTTGAGGATGGAATGGATTTTAAATGCGACTACCTCAAATTTTCGATGCCTAAGTCTTTGATAGCACTCGATGGCCATGTTTTCACCAAAAAACAAGATGTTACAGCAACCGCTTTGCATGGAGAGATCTTTCTTGAGAACTACAATAAAAAGCTCAAGTATTACACTCTTTTTGACGATGTGAAGGTTACGGAAAAGCTGCTCGTGGGAGGGAAACCCCTTGTTCGCAAGGCCTTATCAGAGCGCTTAGAGGGCTATATGGCGGAAAACAAAATTATTCTGACCGGTTCTCCTAAGGTATTTCAGGAAACCGATACGATTAAAGGCAATATTATTGTCTTAAGACCCGATACGGAGGTGGTGGAAGTTGATGATGCCACCACCAACTTTATGTTGAAGTAGAGGTAGAGGCGAAATGGAAAATGTCTTAGTTGCCACAGGCCTGAAGAAACGTTACGGCGGCCGCCAGGTTGTCCAAGATGTTTCAGTCCAAGTTACTCAAGGTGAGATCGTGGGATTGTTGGGCCCCAATGGGGCGGGAAAAACAACCTGTTTTTATATGATCGTCGGATTAGTCAAAGCTGAAGGCGGAAAGATTACTCTCGCCGGTGAAGATGTCACGAGCCACCCCATTCATAAACGCGCGCTCAACGGACTCGGTTATCTTCCCCAAGAGGCCTCAATTTTTCGCGATCTCAGTGTCGAGGCCAATATCTATTCCGTTCTTGAAAATCGTCCTCTTCCCAGAGTCAAAAAGCGAACTTTGCTGCAATCTCTTCTGCATGACTTTGGACTCGGGCATATTCGATCCTCTCGCGGTTCTGCCCTGTCAGGGGGCGAACGACGCCGAGTTGAGATTGCCCGCGCCTTGGCCTTGGAGCCAAAATTTATTCTCCTTGATGAACCATTTGCTGGCGTTGATCCGCTGGCGGTTAGTGATATTCAAAATATTATTCGCGGACTGAAGTCGCGCAATATTGGTGTCTTGATCACGGATCACAATGTGCGAGAGACACTTGGGATTGTGGATAGGGCCTATATTATGAACAGTGGAGAGTTGTTGGTGAGCGGAACTCCCGACGACATTATCCATGACGAGAGAGCAAGGAAGTTCTACCTCGGTGAAGAATTCCGGATGTGATGTACGGAATGGAGAGGTAAAGTATGGCGATGAAATTATCTCAAAGCCTGAAGCAGACTCAGAACCTGATGATGACACCTCAGCTTCAGCAGGCGATTAAGCTTCTGACGCTGACCCATCTCGAGATGACCAATGTTATTGCCCAGGAAATGGTTGAAAATCCCGTGCTGGAAGAAATTTCTGAAGACGATGAAAGAGTAGAAGAAACCACCGCGGAACATCAGGAAGAAGATAAGCTTACGATCGAGACGACAGAGGCCACGACACAAGATTTTGAAACGCCCACCGTTTTTGAAAAAGACGATTTTGATTGGAACTCCTATATTGAAAATTATAATTCCACCAGTAGTTCTGGGCCCACGCCCCAAGATATGGCGGCACCCGATCCAGACGAACTGCCGAGTTACGAAAATATGGTTTCGAAAAGTATTTCTCTGCCCGAGCATTTGGAGTGGCAGCTTCGAATGGAGAATCCGACAGAGCAAGAGTTTTCGGTCGCCCAAAGAATCATTCACAATTTAGATAATAGCGGATATCTGCAAACCACCATGGACGAGATTATTGCCGAAGTGGGAATTGATCGCGAACTCGCCATGAGTGTTCTCCAGACCATTAAACGTCTTGATCCTGTAGGCTGTGGCTCCACCACGTTGGAAGAGTGTTTGCTCGCCCAGGCACAACTTTTGGAACATCGTTCTCCCTTGGTGGAAAAGATTATTATCGAATTTCTGCCTCTGCTTCAAAAGAAAGATTATGACAAAATGTCGAAAGAGATCGGGGTCTCGAAAGAGAAAATCAAAGAAGCGGAACTGGTTATTCAAACCTTCAACCCAAAACCCGGGCTGTTGGTGAGTGCGGAAGAGACACAATATGTAACACCGGACATTTATGTGCTTGAGATGGGAGGAGAGTTTGTCGTTCAGGTGAATGACGATGGAGTTCCCCGTTTACGAATCTCCAATCTCTACCAGGCCTTGATGAAACAAGGCCCTGATAAAGAGGCCAAGGAATACGTGCAGGATAAAGTTCGCTCGGCCTTGTGGCTGATTAAGTCGATTCAAAATCGCCAGCGCACGATTATTAAGGTGGCAAAATCCATTGTCAGACAGCAGCGTGATTTCTTTAAAAAAGGTCCGGCATTTTTACGGCCCATGGTTTTGAAGGATGTCGCTGAAGAAATCGGAATGCACGAAAGTACGGTTTCGCGCGTGACCACAAATAAATACATGCACACCCCCATTGGAACCTTCGAGCTAAAATATTTTTTCAGCTCAGGCATCGGGAAAGAAGGCGGAACCGAAATTTCCAGTGAGGCGCTTAAACTTAGAATTAAAAAAATGATTGAAAATGAAAATCCGAAACGGCCACTCAGTGATCAAAAAATTGCCGAGGTTTTGAGTCGTGAAGATTTGCAAGTTGCGCGTCGGACGGTGGCGAAATATCGTGAGTTGTTAAGAATACCGTCCTCCGCAGACAGAAAAAGTAAAGAAGGAACCTAGAACAGGCCGACATCGGCCTTTTAAACGAGGGTAAAATATGAAGGTGACCATCAGCTTTAAGCACTTGGAACACACTCCTGCGATAGACGAGAAGATTCGCGAAAAAAGCGCGCATCTGGAAAAGTTTTTAGAGGGAAGCGCGCAGGTGCGGTGGACGTGTTATATAGAGGAAGTAGCGCATGGGGGAAATCATGTGGCCGAAATCCAAATT
>JAHFAA010000344.1 GCA_023250775.1 Bdellovibrionales bacterium | reverse complement strand
GTCCCCTCTCTGGTATAAACTGGCCAATTTTGCCTTTCACCACGGAGAACATTTTTATAATTTTAAAGGACTGCGTGAATATAAAGAAAAATTTGAACCTGTGTGGCGATCGAGATTTATCGCATTTGATGGATCGAGTTCCTTTGCTCGGGCGTCTCGTGATGTTGCCTTATTAATCGGTGGTGGATGGCGGGGTGTCCTTGGTTTCAAGGGGTGAGAAATGAAAAGTGAAATTTGTTTTATCCTTTTTTTATCGCTTTGTTCTTCTGCGCTTTTTGCCTCGGAAACTTTATTCAAGGCAGCCCGTTTTGGTGAAATTTCCATTTTTGGCATTGAAAATAATCGGCCAGAGCAGCTTGTTTTATTTTTATCTGGTGATGAAGGTTGGAACAAAAACCTGGCCGAAATGGCGCGGATGTTAGTGGAAAAAAAGATCATGGTGGTTGGAATAAGTACGCCCACCTATTTAAAAAATATTAAAAAAATAAAAGAGAAGTGTCACTATCCCGCCTCTGACTTTGAGTCTTTAAGTCACTTTATACAAAGAAAATATAAATTTCCCGAACACGTGCAACCGACGTTAGCAGGATCTGGTTCCGGCGCAACTTTGGTTTATGCCATTTTGGCCCAGGCACCCTCAGGAACTTTTCGCGGGGCCATTAGTCTTGGCTTCTGCTCCACACTTAATGTGGACCGTCCACTCTGCAAGGGGCAAGGATTAACGCAAGAATCATTGAAAGATGGCAAAGGAATTAATTTCAGACCAATTGCAAAAATTGGGAAACCTTGGTTTGTCCTTGGTGGTTATGAAAAGCTGACTTGTGATCTTGTCGAACAACAAAAATTTGTCAAGGCCGTTCAAGGTGCCACTTTGATTGCTTCATCCGACAACCAGCAAGCGCAAGTTTTGGCCGCTGTTTCTGCCTTAAATATCCAAGAAAAAAATCCGGTCATTGATGTCGCTGAATTAAAAGACCTTCCGATTGTCGAAGAGCATGCGATAGGTAGCAAAAATGAAACTTTGGCGTTGATAATTTCGGGTGATGGCGGCTGGGCGAGTATTGATAAAGAAATTGCCGAGGTCTTAAAGGAAAAAGGGATTTCTGTTGTAGGCATCGATTCTCTTCGCTATTTTTGGTCGGAGCAAACTCCCGAACAATTCGGCAAAGATGTGGAAACCGTTATTAACTATTATTTAAAAGAATGGAAATTAAAAAAAGTTGTGCTTATCGGTTATTCAATGGGAGCGGACGTCCTCCCGTTTGCCCTTAATCGAATTTCGGCTGCAACTCGCCAAAAAAGTCTTGGTGTGGCCTATTTAGGGCTATCGCAGAAGGCCGATTTTGAAATTGAAATTGCCAACTGGTTAGGAGTGGAAACATCTGAGAAAGGACTCGATATCTTACCCGAACTTAAAAAGTTATCAGTGATGAAATCATTGTGCATCAGGGGTACGGATGAAGATGATAGTGGTTGTGACTACTCAGTTTCTCCCCGATTTCAAAAGAAGATTCTGTCTGGTGGTCACCATTTTGGTGGAGATTTTAAAGCTTTAGCGCAAATCATTATTGATTTTTTCGGAGTTTAAGTTGTCCTCAAATGCGGAATTAAAAATTCTCCTTGGTGACAATGATGATGATGCTTTAAAGAAAATCTTTTTGTCTGAAGGATTATTCAATTGTAAGCAGGGTTCATCCCATCAAGAGCATTCTCTTCTCATTGACGAAATCTTTGGCGTCAATGTTCCCGCCCTTGAAAAAAAACTTTTGCTCAAAGGCATAGAAAAAACGCCTAAAGGAGATCGTGATTCCTGGGGCCGAAGTATGCATGACGGCCATCAAACATGGGTTGGACTGCATCCTGAGACTTTGCAAACGTCGTATGCCGAGATTGCTGAGATTCTAACCATTCTCTCTCCTCAGCATGATCAACATTTTCTAGATTTAGGCGCAGGCTATGGACGCATCGGCATGGTGTTACACTCCATGTTTTTTGGATGTTCCTTTACGGGTATTGAATATGTCAGAGAGAGGGTGATGGAAGGGAATCGCATTTTTCAAAAATTGGATTGCATCAACGCCCGACTGGTTGAAGCCGATGTGGCCCACAAAGATTACCGCTTATCTTGTGCGGATTTTTTTTTCCTTTACGATTTTGGAAATTCTTTAGAGATTCAAAATGTGCTTCAGCAGCTAAGAAAAGTCATGGGTAATCGTCCGATTAAAGTTATTGCCCGTGGTAATGTCACTCGTCATTTTG
The DNA here is from genome assembly GCA_023250775.1 of Bdellovibrionales bacterium. Taxonomy (GTDB): domain Bacteria; phylum Bdellovibrionota; class Bacteriovoracia; order Bacteriovoracales; family Bacteriovoracaceae; genus GWA2-49-15. The sequence continues at coordinate 2,409 of JAHFAA010000344.1, read as the reverse complement.
TGCATAAAGAGCATGCGTGGCTGTCAGATATTTTTAGGCCTCTTCACGCCAAAAACTATTCGATTTACTCAAACTTTGAGGATATCAAACCTGCGGTGACTTATTATTAGTGTAAAGAAAGTATATCCTTTATAATGGATAAAATGAATATTAAGTTGTTCTCTCTGATCATCTTCTCGCTTTCTTTCATGGCCACTGGACAAGAGTTGGGTGCGCCGCCAGTTCCGCATGAAATTAATAATCTTCCAAGTGCCGGAAAAAAAGTGGCGCTAACTTTTGACGCCTGCTCAACCCGCATGCCCAGTCACTATGATCAGAATGTGACGGAAGTGCTGCTTCAAACTCAAACTCCTGCGACAATTTTCGTTGGTGGAAGATGGGTGCGAGAGGAAAAAGAACATGCCAAGGCCTTGGCCGCCAATCCTTTATTCGAGTTGGGTAATCATACCTGGGATCATCCGCATTTGATAAAAATGACTGATGCCATTGTGATTGATGAGATAAAAAAAACCCAAGATATTCTGTTCAAAACCACTGGCAAAAAGGCGACCTTATTTCGCGCGCCTTATTGTGAGCTTGAGCCGCGTATTGTTAAAATTGCCGCTGATTTAGGACTCACCACCATTCAGTATGATGTGGCCTCGGGAGATCCAGACCAAAATATGACCAAAGAAAAACTGGTAAAATGGGTGATCAAAAAGGCCAAGGGCGGATCAATCATCGTCATGCATATCAACCAGCGTGGCTGGCATACCGCCGAGGCCCTTCCTGAAATTATCGCCCAACTTCGGGCCAAAGGTTTTGAGCTGGTCAAAGTCAGCGATCTTCTCAAATCGGCCATCCACTAGTCGGTGAAGAGCAGGACATGTCCAAACCTAGCGGGGGTGCTCTAACTCACTTGCCATGGGAATCAGGCCTCGCAGCTCGTTTTCATTCAAACTCGATTGCCAATGTCCCGTCCATTTGGCGATTTGAATAATTCCGAAAAAGAGAATGCAAAGTAACATGGGCAAACACCAAGCGGGTAAGCTGAACCTTTTCTTGCGGGTGGAATAAGTCAGGGCACCTTTAGGGCATCCGGAAAGGCATGTCAGGCATGAGGAACATTCAGGTGAAGTAACGCGGGCACTGGCCTCAACCGGGAGATAAGAGGGACAAAAGCGAGTACACTTTTTACAGTGGGTACAGGCATTATTATCGCGGGTAATCGCCATAGGTGAAAGCAGGCCTGTGAGGCCAAGAAGAGCGCCGTACGGACAGAGAAAACGACACCAGAAATTTCGGATAGGAATTGAAAGCAAGGCCAGGACGATGATAACTCCAAGTGCGAATGGTGAAATATCGGTAAAGAAACGCAGCATTTTTACATCGGCGACTTTCCAATAATCACTTTGCATAAAACTGTAGATGGCCATCTCACTCATCATGAAACCGATGACCCAGACAAAAAACGCCAGGAGCAAATATTTTATGCCTCGAAGGGTGTAGTCTAGCCAGGAGGGGAGTTCAACATTTTTACGAAAAATTCGAAGCCATGGTTGATATAATCTTTCGGACAAAAAACCGACGGGACAAATCCAGCCGCAAAAGGCCTTGCGGAGTAATAAGGAAACCGCGATGGCGGCGATAAAAATTATGACTGAGGCAGGATGAAAAGGATGGATCTCGCCAGTGGCAAACCAGTAACGAACACCTGTGAGCGCGCCAATTGGAAGGAACGCCTCGACTCCGCTTGGGCGAGTGGGGGCGATGGCGCCTGCATTCGTAGCACTAAAATAGTGAACGAAATTCCAGAACTTATACCCGAGAAAAAGGGTAAGCACCAGAAAACAGAGCTGGGTAAGTTGCCGAATTTTTAAGGTCCATCGGCGATCAAGAAATGCGGTTGATAATCGCATATGCACATGCTATTATAACCTCATCAAAAAGTGAATTAAAAAGTTAACAGGAGATAAAAAAGATGGGCCCTACACAAATTTTAATGACCGAGCACCGGATAATTGAGCAAGTTCTAAGCTGCGCTGAAGAGATGGCACGTCGAGCGAAAGTTGACGGTTCTTTAAATAAGGTCATGGCGGACAAGACCCTTGATTTCATTAAAAATTTTTCCGACCGTTATCACCATAATAAGGAAGAAAAGCACCTCTTTCGAATGATGGAGGAGCGTGGTTTTTCACCTTATCAAGGGCCCACAGCAGTCATGAGACAAGAACATGATTTTGGACGAAACTGCGTAAAACAAATGGCGGATTCCTTAAATGGCGCTGTCGCTGGAGAGAGGCCTGCACTGGCAAAATTTGTAGAGAATACCCAGTTGTTTGCCGAAATGCTGCGTGCTCATATTCAGAAAGAAGATACCAAATTGTATCCCATGGCCAATAATATCTTCAGTGATGACGACCAGGCCGA
>JAHFAA010000012.1:13646-18511 GCA_023250775.1 Bdellovibrionales bacterium | reverse complement strand
AAACCGTGCTCGCTATATCCGGACGCTTGAGCGTGAGGCGCGCGTTTACCAGCAATTTATTGAATCAGCAAAAAGTGATCTTGATTGGGTTCCTGTTACAACCTCAACTCATTCACACTAAAAGATTATTCAGGCGATGCCCCGGACACAGCGGGGCATCGTAAAACGTCGAGGATTTGAGAAGCATGGCGAGGATAGAGACGAGCATCTAACGAGTGACTGTTACGCATAATCGAGTCATGCTCGCCCAGCAAGCTATAAGGCCTTTCGTCACTATAATACTCGTCCGCCAATCCCATCTGATGAAACACCTCATGTCTCATCGTTGAAAAGGAATCATTGAGCGAATAGTTTGACGAATCAGCGCGGTTGAATGACTCAGGATTTTGCGTAAATTGTTGTTCGATTTCTCCGTGACAAAACTCTTTTACATTCAGCCGACATTGTCCTTCATTGGCGCCGGACTGGAGACATTGGGCCAGCAGATCAGGATGTTCAGTAATACACTTGTTGATGTGCAACTCTTTAATCTTGTCACAATTGGATCGATCATTCGTCGTGCCTGGAACATCAAGCCGGTAACATTGATGAAGCTGGACGCTGGGTGGTGGTGGCGGCTCCTGGGTGGTGGGTCGCATGGTGATTTGAAACGCGATCTTGGGATCGATGCCCCTCATTCCAGGAGAGAGAGGGCAAGATTTTTCCACTTTGTCGTTTCCTGTGTTGGAAGTATTGAGGCGTGCCGTCGGCACAGCTCCCACCGAGCAGTTGGCCCAGGCATTGATATCATCCTGCCACGCCTGTAATTTCTGTTCCAAAACCGCGCTGGAAAGTCCGGCGAGACTCGGGCCAAGCGCAAAATTGATATTGAGTTTGATATTAATGGGGGCCGAGGGCGGAGACTTCGCTTTGGTCATGGTGAAATAATTCTGACTCCCGCTTGGCCAATCATTAATTTTTCGACGTCCCACGCTAATGTCGTTATCCGGAAGCGGGCCACCACTGACACCATCGCATTGAGGGTCTCGCTGGAGCGGCGGAATGGCGCCGACGTCACAAAGCACCGCCGCCGTCAAGGCCCGCTCTGAAGGGGCCATGTCAAGCATCGTCTGACGAATGACATTGGGATGTTGGATCGCCATGTTGTAGATATTAATTCGCTCGTGGGCAATGACCCCAAAGAATGAGAATTTATTTTTGCACAGATTGGCGAGCTCTTGCTTCATGCGTGTAAAATGATCGGACTGTAAATCGCGCACGGCCTTCTTGTAATTTTGCATGGCCTTCCCAAGGATGCTGGTCGGTGGTTCATTTTCCGCTGCTGCCAAGGCCTGTTGTAAACGATTTTCCAAATCGCGGTAAGGGCCTGCGCTCACGCCGGCCTCAAGGAAATGAGCTCCTCGGGCCTTGGCCTCATCAATGCTGAGTGTTTCGGCATTATGGGCGCCCATCAAGGACATCAGTGAGTTACGAAAATCCTCATAGTGATCGGTTTTACGCGCCAACGCCATTGGGTTGTTCACAGTTCCCTGGACAGCGAAGCTATAAAGCGCCGGAAAAGAGGTGCGCAGGCGATAGGAGGCATGTTGGATCGCTGTGCAGCCGGGGGCCCGTCCACCGGCGACACCCGACTCGCAGTTATTGGCCTGACTGCCATATTCCAAACGCTCTCCATAAAGAAGGGCCTTGGCCATGTTTTCTCCCTGAAGTGTGCCACTCACGGCCTCCAATTTCGCACCCAGCTTTGTTGCGGCACGGGGATGTTCAACCATCGCGGCCTTCCATGATGGTGAGTCCTCACTGATACATTCTGGGCGCGCAAGTGTGACGGGCTTGCCCAGCGACCCCGCGGCACTTCGCATATTGAGGGCCAGATACTCCGAGGCGTGGGTGCGCAGGCGATATAAAACCACGGAGCGCATGGTATCGTTGACTAAGTTGTGGGCATCAGCTGTGGGATCAGCTGAGAAATTCATCGCCTGGCCATGGCAGTACGTGCTGACATACTGTTTTTGGGACTTATCATCACAGGAGAACTGGAGTTGTTCATGCGCCTCGGCCTCAGAGTTTGCGAGGTATCCGTAGCCCCCATAATTATCACCGAAGATGGTGCGATTGGTGCTTCCAGTTCCCAGGATGGCGTTGGTTCCTTCATTTTCAAATTCCGGCGGATGGGCGCATAGAGGAGTGGCAAAAAAAAGACACCACAGAAGAATGGGACTTCTCACTTTCATAGAGAATCCCCTGCACATAAATAAACTTCCATCGCCTCAGGAAGATTTTTTTGCAGCCCTTTGAGACCATGATGGGCCATCACACCTGAATCAAAATAGAGCGGTCCTTTCATGACGCCACTGGAAGTGAGAACCAACTCAACGCTTTTATCCTGCTGTAAAACAAGATCACGTTTTTTTGGAACCTCTTGATAAACTAATGAGGTGCCATTTTTTAGAAAAAAAACCTCGTCAGGATTTTTGGGAAAAATCAGGCGAAAGGGGGCCACGCCAATATTTTTAAAAGAGATTTTGATATTTTTTTGTTTCCCCTTCAACTCTGCAACGGCGACCATGCGAATAGCACTTTGAGGCGTCACCTTGGCCTTCAAAAAGGCCAGCTCTTCAAAAAACTTTGTAGCTTCTGGTCCGCTATTTTTTATCTCCAGGGGATAGACGGCATCGGCGAACTCGACCTGCAGAAGATGGCGTGCCTTTCGCGTTGAATCGCCTTCTTCCACGGGATCGCTCTTTTGTTTTTTCTCACGCTCAAAGATGGCCTGGGCGAAAAGCAAAATATTCTTTTTTTCTTGATCATTGAATTGCCCTTGAAAGTGCCCGCCTTCATTGGGACAGATGCCGCCTTTTCCCGCCACCTGCCAGAGCGCTTTTCCATTGGGATAGAGTTCGAAACGATCAAAGACCGTGTGGCCAGCACCATCTCGTCCTGACAGAAAATATGTAAAGGCCTTCACCTCAGCACTCTGGCCTAAAGGTATCGACAAAAAATAGACGGCCACGCACCAAATCCAACAGCGCACCATTCTTCTATTTTCGGATGAGATCAGGGGTTTGTTCAATCATGGTCAGAGTTACCGCTATTTGCGCTATAAATTTAGTTTAAGTCTTAAAGGCGTGGGCCCGATCAGAAAATGGTAAACTGGGCATGGGGCCGACAAATATAATCAAGATTGAGTGAACCTGGGGCGTCGTCTATGACGGAGTCGTTTTATCCAATCAATTTACCAGGCAAAATTCCTGATAATAAGCTGAGCTTTGACCTCTTTATCCATTTCAAGGGGCAGTATTTATGCTTTAGAAAGGCGCAGACTGAACTGCCTTCTGCTCTTCTTGATAAGCTCAGATCCCAGAAAGTTTCGCCCCTCTTCGTTCAATCCGCCAAGATGGATTCCTATAATGATTTAATCAAGTCATTGCTTGAGCAAGTTTTGGGAAAGCAGGCCAATCTCACCGACGCCCAACGAGTGGATATCTTATCGACTTCGGCCACTTCCTCGCTAAGACAACTCACCGACAATCCCAAGGACCCACTCGCCTACAATATGACCGCGCTGTCTTCCAAAGGGATGATCGATCTTCTCCTGCGCAATCCTTTTGCTCTGAAGGCCTTTTTTGACGACAGCATGACCGAAGGCGAGATTTTGATTCACTCTCGTAATGTCGCCATTTTGGCGGTCGCCCTGGGACGAAAAATGGGTCTTAAAATAGAGACACTTCTCAATCTTGCTATCGCCGGTCTCCTGCATGATGTGGGAATTGCCAAGGCGACAGAAGAGGAACGTACAATGTTTAAACTTCCCGCCGAGTCTTTGAATAAAGATCAAAGACGCCTCTATCGGCGACATGCTCTCCGAAGTGAGGAAGTGCTGAGAGAAAATGAGCTGATTTCTCCTCCTGTGCTGGAACTGATTGGATCGCACGAGTTCACGCTTTCTGACTCCCCGGATATGTCTTTGCCGGCGCAAGTTCTTTCCATGGCCAATCTCTTTGATAAAAAAGTCACCATTCATAAAATGGGCCCGCTGGATGCTTATAAGATTATTAAGGTCAGTGAGATGGGAAATTTTCACTTCAGGATGATCGCCGCTTTGGGCGAAGTTTTAAAGATCACTCTTTTTTAAGCACGCTCTCACATGGATTGTCCGGCCAGTCATGCCTCGGATAGCGGCGCATATACTCACTTCGTAGCTTGGGATAATGATTGGCCCAGAAACTTTTTAAATCACTGGTGACCGCCATGGGGCGCCGGGCGGGAGTCAGCAGATGGACAGCGAGAGCAAGCTTGCCGCACAAAAGTTTGGGTACTTCCTTCATCCCAAAAAAATCCTGCACCATAGACTCAATCCAAGGAGGTCGGCCTTCAGCATAGTGGACTTTCACGCGACGACGCTGGGGAAGGGGAATAAAGAGGGGCGTTTCCTCGCGTAAGATTTTTGCCACTTCCGGCATAAAGGCATTGGCCAAAAAATTTTCCTGCGCTTCAAGATAGGCCAGCTGTCCCCAATATCCATGACCTTTGCCAGCGGGAAAGACCAAGGTTTCGAGGTCTGTGCGCTTCAAGACGCCGGCCTGTGCCAAGGGCGCGATTAAGCTTTTAAAGAGGGCAAGGGGCCATTCTTCGAGGAGATTTGGGGTTACGAGCGCATGCTCAATGAGAAGTTTTAATCGAACCTTCAGAGATTCCTGGGCCTCTAAATTTGGCCATCTCCCCTCCCCTTTCATCTCCATTAAACCCTCAATTAAGGACTGAACTGCATTTTCTATTTCTGTCGGCACTCCAATCTTTTCCTCAATCACAATTGGCCCGTAGTAGAAGCGATAAATTTCATCCACCCGTTCTTTTTCTTTATA
>JAHFAA010000012.1:7032-13636 GCA_023250775.1 Bdellovibrionales bacterium | reverse complement strand
GAATGCCGTGATTTCTAAATCACGACCTGCTCGATTAAATTCTTCCACTCCCAGGGCGAGACCAAGACTCCTTTTTTCCATGCAGGAATACTCACGGTCGATTCGCGCCACATCACCGGTATAAAGCTGCGCCATCCCGCGCTCGTTTAATTTAAAAACTCTATCGGGAAAGGCCATGAAGAGGGCCTCGCCCAATCTATTTTTCCAATCTTCTGAAACGTCTCTTGGGATTTCCTTTTGCAACAAGGACTGCATATTGCGTTTCACATTGAAAGGTAATTTAGGCAGGGCCAATAATTCTGTGAGTGTTTCCAGCAGATCGGGAGAAGAGAATTGGGATTCATTGATGACGGCTGCGGCCAAGGCAGCGACATAGGTAATTTTGCGCGTCTCGGCCTCGATCATTAATTTGGCAAAACGGGGATGAGCACGCACCTTCACCATTTGCTCGCCGATGGGTGTGAGCTTGAGGGCCGCGGGATTTTCCAGCGCTCCCAGATTGAACAGAAGTTCTCTCGCACCATCGATGCTGTCCTTGGGAGGAGTTTCAAACCATGGAAAATTTTTAAGATCAATTTCCTTTAAGGCCAATAACTGCAAGAGTAATTCGCTTAAATCCTGCCGACGAATTTCGGCCGTGGCCTGCTCCGGACGCGTGTTGTAGTCGTGCTCAGAATAAAGTCGCAGCGCCAGACCTTTTCCTTCGCGAGCGGCACGGCCAGCACGCTGGATGGCCGAACTTTTAGGGATCGCCTTGGTGTGCAGCGCCTGAACGCCACTCCATGGCGAATGAAGGGCGAGGCGATGAAGGCCGCAGTCCACCACCACCCGCACGCCGCTGATGGTCACTGACGATTCAGCAATATTAGTGGAAAGAATAATTTTCGTTTGTCCCTGTTCATGATGATGAAGCGCCCGTTCTTGCTCCTCAGTGCTTAACTCACCATGCAGCTTCATGATCATGGCCTGCTTTAAAATCGGGTGGGCCAGCAAGGCCTCTTCCGCCTGGCGAATTTCGCGCATGCCGGGTAAAAAAACTAAAATGTCTCCGCTCGCCTCGTTCCAAACTATTTCCAGCGCCCGCACAAGTTGATTGCTCAAATTTTCATGGGGCCTCGGGGCCTGATAACGAATCTCGAGGGCATGGGGCGCTTCGGGAATTTGAAGATGGGCCGTGAACTCAGGGCCCAAATAATTGACGAGGGCCTTGGCATCGATGGTCGCCGACATCACGCCAAGGAGAAGCGAAGGCCTGGATTGTCTTAAATTTTTTATGAGCGCCAGCGCCACATCACCTTGCAGATGACGTTCATGAAATTCATCCACAATCACCGCGGCAACATTTTTTAAGTCAGGATCGGCCATGAATTTGCGCAGGAAAGTCCCTTCCGTCAGATACCAAATTCTGGTCTTCGCCCCGCCACATTTTTCAAAACGAAATTGATAACCAACTGTTTCGCCTACTCGCTCTCCAATCAAACGCGCCGCCTGACTGGCCGCTAGCTTGGCCGCCGGGCGACGGGGAACTAAGACATAAATTTCATGAGCTTCCGGAAAAGTTGAGGAAAAAAGAAGCGCCAAGGGCAGACGCGTGGTCTTTCCTGCGCCAGGAGGGGCCTCTAAAACTAATTGCTTCCTCAACCAAAACTGTCGAATTATTTCTTCTAAATAAGAATCTATAGGTAAATTGGGAAGATTGGGGCCTGACACATTCGTTTTCATTCATTAATCTCAGCAGTTATGCTTCACATAAGTAATGTCACGAAATTAATCAATGGACAACCGCTTTATCGCGACGCCAGTTTCGAAGTTTTCGCAGGCGAAAAGGTCGGTCTCGTCGGCCCCAACGGCTCAGGCAAGACCACGCTGCTTCGTCTAATCATCGGCGAGGAACGCCCCGACACCGGCTCCATCAGCCTTCAAAACCAAATGACTCTCTCCTACTTTTCCCAGAATGTTGGGGAAATGAAAGGCCGACAGGCGATCGAAGAAGTCGTCAGCGGTCACCAAATTTTGGCCAAAGTGAACCAGGACATGCGTGCCCTGGAAAAAAAGCTCGAAGATCCCAGCACCACTCTTTCCGACTCAGAAATGGAAAATACCTTAAATAAATTAGGCGACCTCCAGCACGATTTTGAAAAGATGGGTGGCTACGATATTGAGGCGCGTGCGGAAGAAATTCTCACGGGCCTAGGAATTGCGCCCATTGATCATCACCGCCCGGTGGAAGATTTTTCTGGCGGACAAAAGATGCGGATCGCTCTGGCGCGCGCACTGATCGTTATGCCCGATATTATTTTGATGGACGAGCCCACCAACTACCTCGACATGGAAACTATTTTGTGGCTCGAGCAATGGCTTAAGACTTTTAAAGGCGCCATCCTGCTGACCACCCACGATCGCGTGTTCATGAACAACATTGTTAACAAAATCGTGGAAGTGGCCCAAGAAAAAGTCACGGTCTATACCGGCAACTACGATTTTTATCTGCGTGAAAAAGATATTAGAAAGCAACAAAACGAGGCCAGCCACGGCCGTCAGCAGGCGATGCTGAAAAAAGAAGAAGAGTTTATCGCGCGTTTTAAGGCACGTGCCTCCCATGCCGCCCAGGTGCAAAGTCGGGTCAAAAAATTAGAAAAGATTGATCAAATTACCCTCGAGGCCGATGAAGAGGAAATGGAAGTCATGCTGCCCGAGCTTCCCCGTGGTGGAAACGATGTTATCACCTTTCAAAATCTGGGAAAAAGCTATGCCGACTCTGAAGGTAAGCCGAAGTTAATTTTTCAAGGTTTAAATGGGATGGTAGCGCGCCAGCAGAAAATTGCCGTGGTGGGAATCAACGGCGCTGGAAAATCGACCTTACTCAAAGTCATTGCCGGAAAAACTGAGGCCACCACCGGCTCAGTGGCGATTGGGCCTTCGATCAACATGGGTTATTTTGGCCAATTTGTTCTGGAAAATCTTCACCCTGACATGACCGTCTTCGAAGAAGTTCAAGGAAAAATCCCACGCGCCTCGGATGGTTTTGTGCGCAATCTCTTGGCGGCATTCCTCTTCAAAGGTGATGACGTTTTTAAAAAGGTGAAACATCTTTCAGGCGGCGAAAAAGCGCGCCTGGTTCTGTCCTACCTGCTAACCATTCCCCACAATCTTCTCCTGCTCGATGAACCTACCAACCATCTCGATATCAAATCACGCGAAGTTCTGCTCGATGCCTTAAAGCGCTATCAAGGAACGATTCTCTTTGTAAGTCACGATCGATATTTTTTAAAAGAAATTAGCACGCGCGTTTTCGAAGTCAGTAACAAGGCCATTACCATCTACGAAGGTAATTACCCTGAGTATCTCGCCAAAATTAAAAAATAAATTAAGGTGTTGCCAGCGGACAGCGAGACCACTCTTCCTGCTTGAAGCCGGCATCCATGCTCTTTAGCACGTTATTGGCGGCACAGTGTCCGCGAAAGAGCGCTTCCTCAACCGCGGGAGTGCCTAAGTTATTATTGGCAAAAAAGACATGCCCGAAAGGTTGACGCATAATTTTGGAAAGCTTTGAAAAGTGTCCTGGGCGAACCACCATCAGAGCATAAGGCCAGCGGTTGGTTTCCACAGATTCCACTTCCAGTTTCGTGCCCCACTTTTCTTTTAGCAGAGGATCGAGATTTTTAATCAGGCCATCCACGGCGATCTTCACCGCCGAGTTAAAGTGGTCCTGTGGAATAACGTTGGCGCGATCTTGCATCCATTCATCAGGATGCTGGAAGTTGTGATAGATGGTGAAGATGCCATAATTATCTTTCGGATTCTTTTTGAAATCACGCATTCCCTCATAGGCCTTAATTTTTGGGTCCATCCAGCGGCCCAAAATAAAATCGGTAAAATCAGTTGTCTTGGAATCATCAGCGCGCACCCAGGTATCATAGCTGGCGCGGTAAGGATGCCCTTTCACTCTCACCACATGAACGAAACAGTGAGAATATTGCAAGCTATTCATGAACTTGGCCTGTTCTGGCGATTTTTCTGTCAGCCCTTCAATAATTTTTGGGGCAAATCTTAGTTGGGCGGCAAACACCACACGTCCCGCCTTCACCTCGTAGAGTTTGCCGGCATGAGTGTACTGCACACGAGTATCATCTTTCTCATTCACAATTTTTGTAACGGTCGATTCGGTTTTAATTTGCACTAATTTTGCACGGGCCTTCAGCATCTTCACCATCTTCGCCGAGGCCTCACCGGTTCCATTGGGGCTGGTATAGCGAGTGATGAATTCCGCAATATAAAAGTTGGCAAAGGCCATGGCGGAAACTTGATCAGGCAATCCCCCAAGAGCAGAACGTGTATACAGTTCAACCAATCCATAGACATCTTTCATCGGATTGGCGGGATCGATGCGCTTATCTTTTTTAAAATTGTCGTAGATTTTTTTGGACTCTTCATCCTTGCGAGCGGCCATGCGTTCAGGAAGACTCTTTAACCAATCGGCGGTTGAGAGTTGGTCGAGGGCCATATTCTTTCCCTCTTCTATCGGCTGCACGGGAATTAACCCGTCTTTATCTTCCATCTCAAGCTCATGCCTAAAAAGGGCAAAGCTGGCGGGCATTTCGCTAATGACTGGCGCTTCCCAGAATTCTTCATACAGCTTACCTTTCCAAAGATAGCTATCAGTCGGTGCAGGAATCGGATATTGCTTCTTATAATCACCCAAGCCAATGTGATCGAGAATTTTCTGTTCCTCATCAAAAGCATCGGCCCAGTAGGCAGCACCGCGATTATAGCGAATGCCATGTCTGTCGACATCACCGGCGGCAAGGCCACCTAAGTGCGCTTCTTTTTCAAGCATCAAGACTTTTTTCCCGGCATCACTCAAGTAAACAGCGGAGGACAATCCACCGAGACCGGCACCGACCACCACCACATCATACTTTGTTTTTTCGACGATGGGCGGTTTGCTCATATCAGGTTTGGGCGAGAACGTGAGATCGTCGCCTCCCCTAATGGTGATCTTGTAGTCAGCGGCCCAAGCGCTTGCGCTGAGAAGAAAAAGGAATGCAACAACACTAAGTCGAATTTGTTTTGTATTTTTCATATGCGGAAATTCTACCCGAATAAAAATTTGGGTAAACATAAAAAATATTTAACTATTTTTGTCCGACGGCCCAAAAGCAACACATAACCAACTGAAATCACACGATAATTTTGGCAAAAATCAGGCGTAAAAATTACCCTATCTATTCCATTTTGACGCTAATCAGCTAAGTTCTCTCAAATTTTTTAATTGGGGATGGTATGAAGAAAACTCGCCTTGTTTTTGTGATTTTCTATTTTCTCATGATGGGAAAAGCGCTGGCGGCCGCTGGCGCGCGCGATATGAATAACATTGCCATGATTCCTTACGCGGAAAATATGTTTCTCTTTTATCGCTGCGGTGATGATCTGTACTTCAATCACGAAATTAAAAAGCTGCGGCAGGAGAATGGCGGTTCGGTTACTTTTAACTGGTATAACAATCAGACCTTAGTCGGACTGATGTACTGTGATGGTTTTGGTTTTCCTTTTGTCAGCGAAAAGGTCGCCGCGAAAGATCTTGGCGTCGCCATTCTTCCCAATGCAATGGATGTTTTTTATTCACCCTTGAGCAATAAGGAATTGGTGAAAAAAATTTCCTATAAAAAAATTCCGGGAGATCAGCCTCAGGCCAAAGATTGGTCTGCCAGCGAAACTCTCAAAAACGCCGACGGCAGCGCCGTTTTGGCCGATTCCTTTCAGGCCTTTGAGTTCAATGGAAAGTCCTACCTGCTTTCGAGCTATAAAGGTAAGTTGAGTCTTTACACGCCTGAAAAAAAATCTCTGCGCTTCGACCTTCCTGTGACGCTTGATCGAAGCGCGCCCATAAAAGCGGCGATGAGTTTGAGCAAAGGCACCGCCACACTCTATGCCATGCTCCCCACCGGCGATCATTTCACCTGGCTGTCGCTGGATTTGATGAGTCTGCTGAAAGGCGAATTTCACCCCAACTCACAGGCGATGCAATTTTTCTATGCTCCTGACGAGCTGACTTCCTACGAGCTAAAGGCCCCCTTGAGTGGCAAGGTGGTGGTGTATTACGTTCGCCAAGGAGTTCAAAACAAATCAGAACTTAATGTCGAGACCGCCACTCCCAAAACTTTTCAAGCCCACGCTGGCTTTACCAGGGGCTTTGAGTTCTCTAAGGAAGATAAACAATTCAATCTCTTCCAAATGCCTCTCGCCTGTCATCCTGATCGCGATTGTATGCTGGTGGATTTTTCCTACCCAAAGTCGGCCGATTTTTTTGGCAATGCCACCTCACTCCTGCACGCCACTTATGGCGGAAAAGTTGTCGCCGTCGCTTTAAATACTCTCCCGATCAAACAAGAAAAAATGGAGTTGATCGGCATTATTGAAGGCCCACCACCTGTTCCCGTGGATAACATCAGATCTTCTGTAAAAGAATCGACACCGGAGCTGCAACTTGATGCCGCCAAAGAATTGGCCCATTGGGTTTTTACCGAAGTTGATCAGACCATGACCTTCACGCTCAGTAAAAGCAAGGCCGAAGCAAAAACCACCACCCATATGGTGCAGGCGG
>JAHFAA010000012.1:0-7022 GCA_023250775.1 Bdellovibrionales bacterium | reverse complement strand
CTTAACCGCTATGGGCGAGTTCTCCACCAAACTGATGCGCGAAGATTTTGTGGAAACCACCGGCACGATCAAAAAAAGTTTTATTAACGAAATCCAGCACGTCAAAGACGCCAAAGGAAAATTGCAGGCGCGCCCGATTGGAAAACTTATTTTCCTGAAATATGATCTGAAAGCCTATCGTTACGTTTTCAAAGACGAGCACGATAAAGTTTTGGACGACGGCCCGCAACTTTTTTCCATCGCAAAAACCAATTATCGCCCTATCGTTCGCCCCTATGAAATTATCGCCAGGCAGGTGAATCCGGCCAAATACCCCAACGGCATCGTGGTAGGTGATATTGCCACCTATAGCTCAATTCAGCGCCGTCGCACTCTCCTAGATCGCGCCAGTGTTCTTTCGCCTGGCCATAATTATCTGGCCTACACTTATAACAATATGCTGGACCTCACGACACAGTTTGATATGACCGCAACCAATCGTGTGACGACTGAAGATACGGAAACGGTCACGGCGGAATTAGGCGGGGGAATCGGCTCAGAGGAAACTCCGATCTCACTTAATTTCTCGGTTAAAAGCGAAGAAGAACGGGTTTACACACTGGTGAATGAAAAATCCACCGGCATGGCCATCAGCGCAGAAATTGGCATGCCCCTTCTGCCCCAAGACCCGCTGGTAAAGTCTTATGATTTTGAAATTTATTATCTTGCGCCCGAAAATCGTGCCGCCACGGAAATGATTCAAGAGCTAACAGACACCCAGGCAAAATCCTACATGAACAAGAAATTGGCCGAGATGATTCTGCCAAATTCCAAACCATGGAAAGTGACCTACACCGTGTCTGAAATTCGCGATGCCATTGCCAACGACGGCCCGGCCCCGGTCCCTCATCGCGGGACAAAATACCTTGATGTGCTCCCGGGAGGCGATGCGAGCGGTGACTCAGGCGAGAAAGATCCCGTGATCAAATGGGCCTTCTAACCATAGCGTCGATTGTTTGGACACCTGTCCTATAATTCGCTTCGGCAGGCCTTAATTCCCTTCATTTATCAAACACTTAGGTTCACTATCCTTGGCCAAGTCCTTGCTTATAAAAGGACAGCTAAGGGAGTCCTATGAAAAAAACCATCGTCTTATTTTTCGCTTTCCAACTCCTGGTCATGTGGACCATCTCGTGCGCTCGCCACGGTCAAGATGGACTGCGTATTGTTGAAGGTTATTGGGGACATCTGACTGATCTTGAACAGACCACAGCTTCGCCCATGTATCTGGCCCACCTCGAAAAGGGTCAAACTTATAAAATCTGTATGGGCCAAAACATCAGCAAAAAATATCCCGGCATTGAAGAAGAAATTAAGGCCAGTATCAATATCTGGGCCGCCTATCTCGGGCGCGAAATTCCCGTCGAATTCTCCTACGCCGACCTGCCACAGGCGACCGCAGACGACAATAATCACGACCTCATGGATACCTATTACGCCCGCTGTCCCAAAGGAATCCATTTAGTTTTTGGTGAGTCCCCTTTTGACGATGCCTCAGTCGGCATGACCTTCACCAGCTATAGCTACATTCCCCAAAATGGCCCACGCAAAATTACCCAATTTAAGCGCGCCCTCTTTTTGCGTCTTCCCGCCACAAGCTCTGAAGAAGATGATGTGCGCGTGACATGGAAGTCACTGAACCAAACTCTGGGCAAAACCTTTACCGCCGCAGAAATTTTAGAACTCATGAAAAAGCGCGATCAGACCGCCTATCTTCCAGGCGATCATGAGCTTCTGACCTTGACCACGCTGGTTCACGAATTCGGCCACGTGTGGGGACTGTGTGATCAATATGCCCTCGATGGTGACGAGACCAACTGTGACGGCAAGTACGCAACGTTGGATGGCAGCAAACATATTCTTCTGCACGATGAGGCCATCATGGCGCGCGCCAGCTGGGCCCCAGAGCTCTATCTCTCCAATGATGATATTGAAGGCATTCGCAAACTCGGCGCCCGGGACCTTTTTGTCCACAACTGGCCGACGAAAGATGCCTTCAATCAGATCGCCATCTCCCCTATCGTGCCGGCCAACAATATCTCTTTTGCCCAGATTTCTCAGGTAAAACGCGAGATGAATCGGGTCAAATTACGCATGGTCATCAGCACCCTGACTCCCGTGCGCATCAAAGTTCGCTTCTACGAAAAGAACTACGAGTCTTGGTTGGAGATGAACGACACTGTTTATCAAAGTGCCGTTTCCTTGAAACCGCTCAACTTAGAAATTGATCTTGGACGGCCTTACAATATCCAAAAAGTTGAAGTGTCTTTTGTCGCTTTCCAAGGGCAAGAAGTGCTGGGCGAGCCCGTCGTCATCACCCGTTCTCTCGAATAAAGTGCCCACTACCTAGGGCAGTCCCTGCCACCCCCTCTAGGGGGTTAGAATAAAACTTGGCAGTACTCCAAACCAGGGAGATCATAGACATAGAGGAAATTTATGAAAACGCTTCTGTGCCTGATGGCCCTTTTGCTGCACGTTCAAGTCGCCATGGGCACGTCGGCCGACCCCAATCGAGAGCATATCGACCAGATCAATACCTACCAAGTTTTTTATGAAATTAAATACAACACCGACCACCTCTGTGAGTACAAAATCATCAATCGAGGCGTTTTGACCATGCTATGGCAAAGCGGAATTGAATTCTTAAAAAAATTCGGAGCGAAGGTTTCTGCCAATCCTGCCTACCTTATCCAACCTCCTTTCACCCAAAGTGCCAATGATGAAATTCGCGTCACAGGGAAAGATGCCGCCGACTACTATATCCAGATGGAAGAGCTGTTACGTGCCCGGCACGATTCCCAAGATCAGGCCTTGGACAATCTTTTGGCGGAGATTGAGGCGGCCAAAGGAACAGCGAATCTGCAACAAATAAGAAATCTCGATCCCGACGCCATCACCGCTTTGCAGTTGGCGAAGGAACGTTTCCTTTTGACCTCGGAGCAGATTCAGGAAAAATTGGTTTATTATGATTTGCTGGACGATAAGGTGGAAAAAACCATCGACAAAATGCTGTTTGGATATCTGGATTCCAGTGGCCAGCTTCCGCCGGGATGGGTTGCCCCTGAAAATATCCAGTTCATGGCCACCACCGAAATGCACCTGGATAATTTCCGCGAAATCTTAAACGACACCAAAAAACTGACCCAATACCTGGCGCAATGTTATGGAGATTTGCGTACCACCTATATCGCCAACTTGGTCAACACCACACCGGAGATTGAGCTGGTGGAGAAACAAAATCTCATCGCCAGCTACCAAAATGCGCCCTACCCCTCCGGCCAGCGACAGTTTGTGAAACCCCAGGACGTCAGTCTCGAGGGCATTCTTGATGCCAGCTCTACCAAGTACCAGGACAAACTCAAAAAAAACATCCTTGACCCCAAGACACAAAACTCTCCCGCCGAATCCATGTCCAACATTCGCCATCAAATCGCCGCTCACTCAAAGATTGCCGCCGACTCCGGCAGTATCCTGGGGGGAACGACGCAGGAAAGAGTCAGCGATGCCACCGCTCCAAACACAAATAACAATGACAAGCTGGCGACTGGGTCAGGCGAAAAGCAAGGCGTTCAAAAAGTGGCCTCCGACAATTCACAAAAAGTCCCCATGGGAACTCTGGCAGCTGACATGCTTATTGATAGTAAAAAACTGCTGGCCGAAATTAAAAGCGACGAGCACAGCAAATCCATGGTGATCGACTTAAGCGGCCGAAGCAATCGCATGAACGACACCGAATACCAGGCCTTCCGCCGCTCGACTCTGGAATATCAACGACAAGAAGACGACACTCTTTTCACTATTATCTCTAAGGCGTATCACCGAGTCGCCTTCCCGATTTTTCTCATGCCGGAAGTTTTTGAGGCGATGAAAAGTAAGCGCTAGGGCAATCCCTTCCCTTCATTCTTCACCAATTCCCTCGGAGACACTCCGCCCCTACTAAAACTCCTTAGGGCCAGTCTGACCGCTTCAACTCCGTTTTACCCGCTTTTCTTTGGCACGCTTCGTGCTGGATCAAGAGTGTGCTCGCTTAAACAAGGAGGTTTTTGTGGGAACGTCAAAAGTCATTTTATCAACTATTCTCTTGATGCAATTGATGTTGGTCTCGGCCAAGGCGGGTTCTTGGTATGACATTCCCTCGCCTTCGGAACGCATGGCCGATTTAGGTGCGGTGGCGAAGTATGATCGGCTCCCGCAGGAATTCTCAATACTGGTGTGGAATACTTACAAAGGAAAAAAACCTTCCTTCAAACAAGATCTTTTGGCCATCTCGCAAAATAAAGACATCGTCATGATTGAAGAGGCCTTTATGACTGATGATCTTGAAGTGTTCTTTGATTCACAATTTGATTTTCACTCCTGGTTCGCCTGCTCCTTTGACTACAAAAAAAATGGCTTTAAGACTGGAGTGATGACCAGCTCAAAGGTCAGGGCCCAAACTTCGTCATATACCGTTGCCCCCTATCGCGAAATCGTGGGCAATACACCTAAGGTGACTCTCTATAACACCTACAAGATGCCAGGGCGCGGGCCAAACCTCATGGTTGCCAATATCCACGCCATCAATTCTGTGACCGCGGCCATGCATAAGGCCCACATCGACCAAGTTTTTCAAGTTTTGGCCAGCAACCCAGGGCCGGCCGTTTTGGGCGGTGACTTCAATACCTGGAGCAAGAAGAAATTGGAGTATCTGCAAACCAAGGCACAAAAAAGCGGCTTTGTAGAAGTCAATTTCCCCAACGGTGCCGATCGCAAGATGACCTTCGGTTATCCTTTGGACCATATCTTTTTAAAAGGTCTATGCGCTAAAGATTCCCACGTTTATGGCGATATTATGGGTAGTGATCACAAGGCCATGTCGGTAAAAGTGAAACCTTGCCCTTAATTTGATAAAAACTTGTAGATTTATATAGTTACATCATCGTTTTGTGCATATAATATAAATTATATGCACAAAATCCCGCGCCACTCGAGACTTAAGAAAGAACATCAAAAATGGCTGGGCCAATTCGTTCAATCTCTGGAGCAAACAAATAGATCACCCAATACCATTCATAATTACTACTTTGATTTAGTGCAATTTTTGGAATGGTATGAGCGATACACAGATTCACTCCTGACCAAAATTCACACCACCCACATCAACGCCTACATGCAATATTTATTGGGAAGTGATGAATGGAGACCCCCGGCCCCTTCCAGCAAAAGAATTTTTTTGCATAAACTTTTGAGAGTTTTTAGGCGCACCCAAAAAGCTCCCTCCCATCCTCTTTTACCCGTCGCCAAACGCCCGCAAAAATTAAGTGTCGCCGCCCGACGACGGCACCTCTCGTCGATCCGCAATTTTTTCGAATTTTTAAAAGAGCAGTATGAGGACTTGGGTCATGGTGTTTTCAAAATCAATCCGGTCAAAAGTAAAAGTCACCAGATCAAATTGACCGATAAAGATCAAACGCCCACCACCACTCTCACACCCGATGATTGGAAAAAGATTTCAGAATCCGTCAAACGTCCCAAAGATCGCCTGATGATTAACCTTCTTTATAAGGGAGGCCTGCGTTTAGATGAACTACGCTTGCTCAAGATTCAAGATTTGGCCTATGACACCCACATGTTGACCTTCATTCGCAAAGGTGGAAAACGTCACCATCTCAAAATCATGAATTTTGAAACGATTGGCCCCCTTTGGACGAAGGTTGCCAGTGATCGCCCTGGCACAGACATTCTTTTTCTTTCCACCCACGGCCGTGCCTTTTCTCATCGCGGACTTTTCCAACACATGAACACTCTTTTAACCAAGGCCAACATTAGAATAGAGATTGGCCCCCATAGTTTTCGCAAGGCCTGCGCCACCCAGCTTTATTCTCGCACCAAGGACCTTCTTTATGTGCGAGATTATCTCAACCACAGCGATGCCAAGGTAACTCAAACCTATATTGATATTTGAAGAAGTAGCGATCTTTGCGCTAAACTTGCAGTTTAGTCATCAGATTGAGGTTCACTGTGCTTAAATATCTTCGTCTTCTCCTGATTACCTTATTGATAACAGGAGCGCTGTTTTACACCATGATCCTCTGCCTCTTGCGCCCTTTCTCTGATAAAAATTCCACTCTGTTTGCTCGCATGATTGGGCCGCTTGGCCTGAAAATCCTTGGAGTCGATTTTGAAATCTTGGGACGTGAACATTTAGAAGGTCATCGCCCCTGCGTTTTCATTGGCAACCACCAGAATAATTATGACATCTTTATTGTTTGTTCTTTTATCCCCTCTAAAACTGTTTCTCTGGGCAAAAGTGAACTTCTGTGGATTCCTCTTTTTGGATTATTTTATTGGCTGAGTGGCAATATTGTGGTGACCCGAGGAAATCGCACAAAATCCTTGCAGGCGATGGAAAAAGTTAAGCAATACATCATTGAGAAGAAGCTCTCCATTGTCATCATGCCCGAAGGCACTCGCAGTCTCGGCCGAGGCCTGCTGCCCTTCAAGAAAGGCGCCTTCCATACCGCTGCTTACGCCAATGTGCCGGTAGTTCCATTTTGTGTTTCTTCCTGGGATTCGTTCATCGATTTAAATAAGTGGAAGGCCGGGAAGTTGTACATCAAAGGCATGCCGCCACTCAAAGCAACGGGAACTTCCCCCAAGGAAGTTGAGGTGTTGATGACCCAAGCACGCACTGTGATGGAAAATGAGATCATGCAACTGAACAACAACCTTATACAAACCACTCGGGTCTAATAGCGCTTGCTCTTCTTACTCGATGAAGTATTTGTTGAAGCTGGAGCACGATAATTCACATTATCTGATGCCGAAACAGTTTTATTCATTTCGGCCACACGTGAGCGAATTTTTGCCAATTCCACCAGCGCCATCTGTTTTTTAATATGATCCATCGCGCTTTGTGGATCTTTCATGATGGCACAGTTAAAGGACAACACTTTGCCATACAGAGAGGCCGCACTTTCAGGAAGAATTCCTGCCGTGGCACC
>JAHFAA010000343.1 GCA_023250775.1 Bdellovibrionales bacterium | reverse complement strand
CCTATCATTTCATGTTTTTCTTCTTCTAAGAGTGATGAGGATTTTCGCGCTATTAAAAACATGAAACTTCTTTCATGTGAGCAGGACTTGTTTAGAAAAGAGATACTGGCCTTTTTTCAATCTGGAGAGTATCAAAAATACCTGGAACCAGCGCTTTCCGATCACGCCAAAGCTTTTTTCAAGTCTCATTATGCGTTTGAAAAAATTGCTGGTGATTATGTCAGCAGGTCCTTTCCAAAATCATAGCGCCATCTTCAAGCGTGATCGACGAGAAATCTTTTGCGCATTCTCATCATGGGGAGTTCCACCAGTTGGAAGGAAATTTCAGCACATAAGATTACGATGAGCAGAGATTGCCAGAAACCAAAAAATTGAAGATGTCTGTTGAAAAAAGGTTGCTGCCATAGGTAAATTCCATAAGACAGAATACCCAGATGTCTCATCGGTGCCGAATTTAAAAAGGTGCCAGCAATGCTTTTATAGTGAGTGATAAAGTGAAAAACAATAATAGAAATAGCAATGCCGACGAGCGTGTAGCCAATAGTCATAAGGTATCTTCCTGTAAAGATCAATTCGATCCGAGGATGAATAAACAGCAGAAAAATAATACTGACGGTACAAGATATTTTATTGCAGAACTTTGTAAATTTATTTCGTAAATTTACATCCTGCCAAACATAGGCCAGCACACATCCAAACATGAGCATGTCAAATCGCGTGTGAGAAAGGATGGATAATCGTGCTTTGTACATCGGGATGAATTGATAGGTTGCGACTCTTATCAGGGGAGACGCAAGGATGATTCCAATTGCTACCTTCAAAGATTTTTTTAGCAACAGTGAAGATACGATTAATGGCCAGAGAAGATAAAAATGTTCTTCAACCGCAAGCGACCAGGTGTGACCAACAATGAATTCTTGTGTCGTGGGAGAATAGTTCCAGAAATAGAGGGAAGCAGAGACCAAATCATTCGCGGTCATAGGGATGAGGTTGGATATCCAGGCGATAAGTATCGCAAGTAGAAAAAAATAATAGGCCGGGAAAATCCGAAACACTCTTTTGATATAGAAATTCTTAAGACTAATCTTTCCTGTTTTTTCTTTTTCGTTAACCAATAACGAGGTAATTAGAAATCCACTTGTCACGAAAAAAAGGCTAACGCCTATGCCGCCATTGCGTAGAAATGAAAGATAGCCAGGTATGTCGTGAGGAGAATGGCCCAGAATTACCATCAGAATTGAAAGGGCCCTAATTCCGTCTAAAGATGGAATGGCCTTGGGTTCAATCGTTTTCTTAAGGCAATCAACTATGAATGTCATTTTGGACGACATATAAACCACACTTGACTTGCCACCAGTCCAAAGGGGAGTAGCTTTGGAGAAAAATCAATTTTTTCAATTTCTAAGTGAGTCGAAATCTTTTGCGCTAGAGCTTTCCAGTTAAATCCTTTGTGTCCACATGTTATGTATTTAGCATTTGGCAATGAGATTTCGTAGAAATTTCGTTTTATTTGAGTTGATTCCATTGCGAAAAACATTTTAATAAAATCTTTCACTGAATACCATTCGGTATATTCGTAGGTACCCATTTTCCGAAATGCTAAAATCCTTCGCACTAATTGTTTCCCAATCATCGTCAGCCCTGTTTCTTTTGGTACTGAAATAACGACATGGCCATTTTGGGCACAATTTCTTTTTAAAATTTGTAAAACGTTTTCGATGGCCTCATCAGAACAATGTTCTAAAACTTCAAAGCAAGTTACGATATCAAAAGCGGTATTTTGCTTTTCACTGATGGGGATAAAATTATATCCCGGAAGTGCCTCAAATCTCTTCTTCAAATTGGTGAGGTGGGTGGGATCGATTTCCATTCCTACTTTGAAGTTAAATAATTTATCGACAAAATATAAAAAGGTGCCATCGCCACATCCATAGTCAAGTATTGACTTCGCATTAAAGCGAGAAACAATACTTAGACCTTTCTTAAAACGTGCCTGATGACTCCAACGCAAAATATTGCATGAGGAGAAGATCTGCTTTGTCGCATACGAGCCACTTTTCAAAATATCTTTGTTTGTAGATTCACCCATATCTTCCAATTTACCACAATCCTACCGTTGCAGAAAAAAATATGTACGATAAACTAAATAGAGATAAAATTATGAAAATTTTAGTAATCGGACACAGCCTGGTCGTTGATTCAAATCGGAAATTCTGGTCGGTGATGGCCAATACGCAACATGCTGATGTTACCCTTGTTGTCCCTGAAAAATGGAAGTCAAACCTCGTCAACGAAATTGCCTATTCTTTCAATCAGGAAATAGATCACAACATCAATAACATTCCTCTTCCTGTTCATTTTAAAGGTAATGGGTCATTTTATTTTTTTCACATTCTTAAGCTATACAAAATTTTATGCTCTCAAAAATTTGATGCGATCATTGTGACTCAAGAGACTTGGTCTCTTTCAGCATTTCAGCTCGGCCTTTTGAAGTATTTTTCAAAAAATAGAACAACTCTTGCCTACCTCTCACTCTGCCAAAATCTTAAAAAGAAAAAGCTGAGCTTCGCCCATCCTTTTGAAAGAATAGTCACCTCTTTTTATCATAAACTCTTTTACTGCGATTCCAGCATTCGCGACGTGCTGGCTTGGAAGAAAATCAAAAATCCAACGGCCTACTGGCCCTTTAGTTATGACGGCGATCTTTACGAAAAAAAAATCACCAGCAAACCACCCCTCCTGAGGTTGGGGTATCTTGGCCGTCTTTCGCAGGAAAAAGGGATCCAAACGCTATTGGACGCTTTTGAGCAAATAAAAAAAGAAATACCAAGTGAGCTTGTCATCGCTGGAAATGGGCCACTCAAAGATAAAATGAATACTCCCGGTATTCGATTTTTAGGCACCATCCCTCATAATAAGGCACACCTTTTTTACCACGAAATCGATCTATTCATTCTTCCATCAATGACTATGCCTTTTTGGAAAGAGCAATTTGGCCGAGTTATCATTGAAGCTGTGGCCTCAGGAAAACCCGTAATCGGAAGTAATTCTGGGGCCATTCCTGAGGTGCTGTCGCATATAGGATTAGATACGATTTTCCAGGAAGGAAATACTCAATCTCTGATCGAGCAAATTAAAACTGTCTGGCAAAGAATGAATGGAAGCAATTGGGAGCATGAATTTGAAAAGTTCTATGAAAAAAATCAAAGATTTTCCCACGTCTCTGTCGCACAAAAACTCCTTGAGGATATAAAGGAGCGCTGTTAATGAAGACGATTGGTGTGGCCATTATCGCTTTCAACGAAGCTGAAAATATTGAACGAGTCCTGAAATCCGTTTCCTTTGCCGATGATATCGTCCTTGTAGATTCTGGAAGTTCGGATGGCACTCCAGAGATCGCCGCGCGAAATCGTGCTCGTGTATTTCATAAGAAGTGGAATGGATACTCTGAGCAAAAGCAGTTTGCCCTAGATCAATTGAAAACAGATTGGGTTATTCCACTTGATGCGGATGAATGGTTGACAGATGATTCGCGAAACGAAATTAAAGCGACGGTAAATTTAGACAGCACCTTTGATGCCTATCGGCTGAATGGTCGGAATCTCTTTATGGGGAGAGCGCTGACAACGGGCAAGGGCCTCGATAATTCAATTCGTCTTTTTAAAAGGGCCAAAGGCAAATACGACGGGCGAGTTATTCATGAATCATTGATTGTTGATGGAACGATGGGGCAGTTAAAAACGTTTCTGATTCATAATTCGACACCTACCATCAGTGAACGATTGGGTAAAATTGTGATGCAGAGTGATTTGGAGATGCACTATTGGAGGCCCGGCGAAACATCGCTCTTTAAACTGTTATCTCATCCGATTCGATATTTTTTTAGTTACTATCTTAGGCACAAAACGTGGAGAGATGGGGTCCCTGGTCTGGTGTGGCTTGCGTTACTTTCCTTTCAAATTTTTATTTTACATGCAAAGTATTTTGAAAAAGATATTCTCAATAAAACAAAAGTTTGATTTTTTAATGAGATAGTTTTTTATAGACATAAAAACTATCGAGCGCCTGTTTATCGTTGAGGCAACACTCATGTTTGCTCATGAGTTTCCAGTTAGGCATATTGCTAGAGACAAAATCTGTAAATTTACGGTGGCGAACGTGGATAGAACTTTTCTGATTATCGTCGTGATTGGATGCGCTGATAATGGTGTACTCCCGCCCGGAATGAAATAAATCCTTCATGTATTTACTGAAAACTGCGTCTTCAACCAGATGAAAAAGTACATCAATCGAAGCACTCGCTTGAAATTTGAACACACTCCCCTTGAGAGCAAAGGCGGTAGGATCGTAGACAAAAAACTCCTTGCTCGGATCCTGAGCGTAGAGTGCAGCTGTTTTTTGAATGATGGTCTTGGAAACATCCAGACCAAGATAGCGCTCGATTTGATAGTACTTCAGTTGATTTCCATCACCGCATCCAAACTCAACTAGTTCTTTGATCTTATAGTCTTGAAGGATTTGGTTAAAAACTTTGGCCTTTGCTTCAGCATGAGCGGCATAGGAACCATCACCAGAGTTACCTTGTGCCGAGTACCGCATTTCCCAATACTCGCGACTATTAAACAAGAATTTCAATTTTATTTTTTGTGCTAAATAAACAAATTTATTCATTTGA
>JAHFAA010000342.1:1202-4684 GCA_023250775.1 Bdellovibrionales bacterium | reverse complement strand
CGTAAACGGGAAGTTTTTGATCGAGGTAAATCACCTCATCGTAGATTTCTTGTGTCGGCCCAACTGCGCCTCCAGGAGAATCGATGCGCAAAATGAGCGCCTTGATTTCTTTCATCTCGCTAACTTTGTTCAACATCTCGATGGTTTTTTTTGAATCAGCAATGGGTCCCTTGATTTCGATAACAGCGATCTTGGCACTGGCATTACTCGAACTCTCGGTTATGTCTCCAGCCTCTTTCATCCCTCTCACTGTTAGCAAAGCAAAAATAAATAATAACAAAAAGAAAATGGCCGTGATTAGCACAAGGCCGATGATTGCTCGCTCTCGTTTCACTTTTTTCTCCTATGCCCGAAGCAATTAGTAAGATTTAGATTTTTTATTTTAGCATTTGATTCTTAATTTGAGCATTTAAATCCCTTTTCAGACATTTTTAGTCAGGAAAAAGCTTCCCGGCCTTCGCCATAGGCCAACTTCACGTAAATCTATAGTGGTCCTGTGTCGACAAGCTTGGCAGTCGGATTTCGAATATTTTGCCTGACTACAACGAGGATACCTATGAAAAAATCACTTCTAATCGCTCTTGCACTTACCACTACTGCTTGGGCCGGTAATTACGAAGCTCCAAACGTGAAGGTTCCAAAATCACCCGATTCGACGAAAATCGAAACTAAATCCGCCGATTGGCAGGATATGAATGATACAAAAATTAGTCATGACGATGCCCCGGTCAGACAGCTCGCCAGTGACCCAACAGACGATGCTGTTAACCCAAAAGATCGTGGGCCAAGTTCCAACGTCACAGACACGAAAACGCCTTCTAATCCGGATGCCGACTCTGAAAAAAATCATCAAGAGAAGTTAGAGTTTTGGAAATACGAGAAATCAATGCACCCAAGAGGCGATCGCTAAATCCACAGATTCAGTTTTTCTGCTTCACTCTTCAGCTGTCCGCAGGCAGCGAGGATGTCGCTTCCCTTCGTCATTCTGGTGGTACACACCAATCCGCGAGCATTGAGCAGATTTTGAAACCACAAAGTTTTTTCTTTCGATGGCCTTTTGAAGGCCGAATCCGGGTATTCATTAAAAGGAATGATGTTCACCTTTGAGTTTTTCTTATCAAGAAGTTCAATCAGGGCGTTCGCATCCTCAAGGCGATCGTTGAGCCCCTCGATCAAGATATATTCATAGGTAATAAAGCGATGGGCCTTTAAAGGAATGCCTCGAATGGCCTGGAGCAGGCGTTCAAGATCATAGGCCTTATTAATGGGCATAAGCTCGGAGCGGATATTGTTGTGAGCGGCGTGGAGACTGATGGCAACGTTCACCGGCGGAAACTCCGACAGTCTCTCTATTTGAGGCACCAAACCTGAAGTTGAAAGAGTAATTTTTCTTTGTCCTAATGCCAGACCTCGCTCTGCCATCAAAATAAGCGTGGCCTGTTTCATATTTTCAAA
This sequence comes from Bdellovibrionales bacterium, assembly GCA_023250775.1. Taxonomy (GTDB): domain Bacteria; phylum Bdellovibrionota; class Bacteriovoracia; order Bacteriovoracales; family Bacteriovoracaceae; genus GWA2-49-15. The sequence continues at coordinate 3,229 of JAHFAA010000342.1, read as the reverse complement.
ATTATGCAGCGGCTCACCTTGTCCCATGTAGACGACATTGGTGATTTTAGTATTAAACATGGTGGTCACGGCCATAAGTTGCCCAATGACTTCGCTGGCCTCAAGATTACGCTTGAACCCCATGGTTCCGGTGTGACAAAAACGACAGCCGATAGCGCAGCCAACTTGCGAACTGACACAAAGAGTGAAGCGATCCCGCGCCGGAATCAAAACCGTCTCAATGGACTGGCCGTCATTTAATCCGAAGAGAAATTTTCTTGTCCCATCAAGAGACTGTCCATGCCAGAGAACTTTGGGCAGATCAAACGAATAGCGCTCCTGCAAGTAGGCCTTCACGGCCTTTGAAACGTTTGTCCAGGACTTCATATCAAAAACAAAATGTTTATAGACCCAGGCATAAACCTGCTCGGCGCCGTAGGCGGGAAAGTTGTTGAGTTTAAATTCCTCCAACAGCTCGTCGTAGGTTTTTTGAAAAAATGATTCAGGCACAGTCATAGAGGCTGCTTTACCATTGGGTGCTACGCTGTGTCAAATTGAGTCTATCTAAATATCTTTTTTAGAAGACCGGTGTTTTCCTTGTACTCTGGATTGATGATTTCATCAGATAAGGCATGGATATTTGGAGCCAATTGAGAAATATGGGCCGACTGCTGCAGGGCCTGATTATATTGAGTCATGGCCACCAACCTGGCGCATTTTTCACCACAATCTTTTAAAAAAAGCACAATGAAGTCTTTCAGTTTTTCAAGTGAATCAAAGACTAAAAAAGTATCCGCAAACAATCTATTTTCGACATTATTCAAAGATTCTGGAATGACGAAGTTGGGCACTACTTTTTGATAGGTTTGAAAAATTTTTTTAAAATTATCAGGACCCATTTCCTCTTTAGAGTGAAGGACAACATGAATGCCATAATTCCCCGAGGGAGCATCAGCTTGCTGCGGCCGTTGTTTTAGAGCATTGGAAAAAAAGAAATAAAACATCTCATCACCTTATGAAAACTTACCAAAATCCAAGGATACATAACCATCGGGAAGCATCTGAACTTCAATTTCACTTGGAAATGTTTGCAACGTTGTTCGAAAATTATCGAGCATCTTTGCGAAGACAAAATTCTTAGGAATATTGAAACGAATTTTCTTTTTATACGAAGTCGGATTGTATAATCCAAGTCTCCGCATCTCTTCAAATTTGAGTTCAAGATTAGATGGGATTTTGATCCACCAAAGGTAGGGAATATCAATTCCTTCCAAATCAAAAGATTTTGGCGCGAAGCTGGCAAATAATTTTGACCAAAAATTAAACTGATCGGTCAAAGTCGTTAAGTTGGTGGCGGCAAGGTCTGTCATGAGAAAACGCCCTTCACCAAGAGTAATATTTTGAATCGGTCCTAAATATTGAATGCGCTCAACGGGTAAATTGTTTTCAAGCACAAACAGTTCCAACCTCTGAATTTGTTCAGAGCTTGCTTGACCTCTGTCTAATAAAATTTTCCCACCGGCCATAAACAGGCGCAAAATTTTGGCAAAACTTTTTTTATCAAGGTCTCTCAAGTAGAAAAGGTGGATAGCGTTCAAATCAGAATTTTCATCGAACTCAAAAGATTGAACTTCTCGAAATTCCCAGCAATGCGAAAGTTTCTTCTCTAAATAAGTTTGAATTCCTGCCACGGAGAAAGCATGCTGGGCCAAGCCTGTTTTACTCGCAACGTACAGATACGCCAAACGCAATGGTTTGAAAGGGCCACCAATACTATCATCATGAGTCGATGGATAAAATTTGGATTCCCAAACTAAAACATTATTAACATCATTGATCTGCTTACCCAAGACGGTTTTTTTGACCGCTTCTTCAACTAAAGATGAAGAGGCCAAAAGACCTGTGGTCAGAGCACTATTAATTTCTCGCGTGTAATCATAACTGAAGTTGGGGGAAAGGCCTTGGGCAAGTGTTCTTGCAGGATGTCCTCCTAAAAAGGCCAGGGACAATAAACCATCACAGCAATATCCCAGCTCACTTTTCACGGC
>JAHFAA010000342.1:0-1192 GCA_023250775.1 Bdellovibrionales bacterium | reverse complement strand
TCAATATAGAGATTTTCAATGGAGCCTATGAATTCATTTTTTTTCAACTGTTCTTCGGCATAATCGAGAGTTTTCTCCATTGATTCTGATTTCAAAAAACGTGAGAAACTCGATTCGAAGGCGACAGAATGGTCAACTGAATATGGACAAAACTCCAGCCCATCCAGATAACCTGGTTTGATGGCAAAGATACTGGCGCGCAGAGAATTTTTCTTAAAATAGAGGTTCAAGGCCTTGACCCACTCGACAAATCCCTTAAACACACGCGGATCAAAGAAAGAAAAAAACTTATGAATCTGACCATCATTGTTCAAGACGCTTAGAGACATCTGATTGTTTAGAGATGAAGGAATCCGGGCCAAGAGTGTGGGCAAACCACCGTTGGGAATAAAGGGCGTCGGCCCAATTGACAAGAGAAAGGTCAGCTCTTTGCCAAGCCCCGTGCAAATCTCAATTAATCTTTTGAGATTTGCCTCAGGCCGAAGCTCACCAAAATCATAAATATCACCCGTATCTGAATGGAAGGCCCAGTTCAGGGGAATAAAAATGCGCGGCCCGCGAATTTGGGACATTTTCTGTTCCCAGAGGGAAATAGAGGTTTTCCAATAGAAAAACCAATTTTCACCGGGCAAAACAGATAAGTCTTCTGACATTTGCGGTGTGGTAAGGGACAAATTCGACCTCTCAAATACAACTATTCTGGAAATTGTAACCAGTTGTCAGAAATACTGCAAAGAAAGCTATCCACTTTCTTGCCAGGAGTTCTGAGCCTTTGTTATAAACTTAGCATTAATTAATTGGCATATTATCCTACTTTTTTGGGGTTAACACTATGTGGTTTTTTACTGACGAAGAAAGAGAATTAAAACGAGTCTGTCATGATTTTGCACAAAAGGAACTGGCCCCAGTTGCCGCCAAGCATGATGAAGACGAAACCTTCAACCAGGCCGCCTTCAAAAAAATGGCCGACATTGGCGTTCTGGGGATCACCGCTTCGCCCGATTATGGTGGTACAGGTCTGGGTGCCACTGCGGCAACCATTGTTATGGATGAATTTGGCCAAGCCTGTGCCTCAACAACCTTGAGCTACTTGGCCCATAGCATTTTGTGCGTCAACAATATTCAAAATAACGCCTCTAGCGCGCAAAAAGAAAAATATTTACCTAAACTGATTTCGGGCGAATGGGTTGGT
>JAHFAA010000341.1 GCA_023250775.1 Bdellovibrionales bacterium | reverse complement strand
AAAAAGTATGCCTCATTATCCCCTGCTACAATGAAGCATCTCGGCTGCAAATCAAGGATTTTCTAGCGTCAGATCCTCATATCTTTTTCATCTTTGTCGATGACGGTAGTAGCGATGAGACGTGCAAACTTATACAGCAAAATCGTTGTGGTCGGGTTCATCTTGTTCAACTCGGAAAAAATAGCGGCAAGGCCGAAGCAGTTCGACAAGGAATGCTGCACTTTTTAGAGAATGATTTCTTTGCGGGAATACAATGGGCCGGTTTTTGGGATGCTGACCTGGCAACACCATTAAATGAAGTTCCTAAATTTTTACATTATAGCAGCCTCTATGAAAACGTGGATGCACTGTGGGGAAGTCGAGTCCTGCGATTAGGCAGCAATATTAGCAGATCACACAAGCGACACCTTTTCGGTCGTATTTTTGCCACCGCTTTATTTTTGCTTTTCCGTTTGGGAAGCTATGACACGCAATGTGGAGCAAAACTTTTTCGAAGAGAGGTCGTTCACAAAGCATTTGGGACTCCGTTTATTTCGCGCTGGATTTTTGATATCGAACTATTGTTGATTTTAAAAAATGACAAGGTAATTGAATATCCTTTGTCTTCCTGGCAGGACGTTGCCGGAAGCAAACTCAAAATCACCAATCAAATTTTTCGCGTTCTAAAAGATTTGTGGAAAATCAAACTTAAATATAGAAATTAAATTTCTAAAAATTTCTTATCAATTTTTCCATGTCTGATTTAGCATAGGTATTAATTTCTTCACCTCTGGCACGGGCCTGTTCAATTTTACAAGATGTGCGGTCACCATTCTCAATAATATCCTTGATTACCGAATAATAGGCAAAGGGGTGATGTTTGAGAATTGGGTATCCTCCGAAGTTGACCAACTCAGCTGCTCCCCCCTCGGAAAAGCTAATCACTGGGACACCACTCATATAGGCCTCTAGAATAACACGGCCAAAGGGCTCTGGCCGAAGAGATGAGTGAAACAAAATGTCGATGTTTGAAAAAATTTCGGGCGGTGATGCATTTGTGATAAATTCAAATCGACAAGTCTCATGAGTGAACTTATCTAAAAGATCTCTAAGCGAATGAGCATAATTATCATGTTCACCTTTCGTGCGATAGATATTTGCACCATAGATGCAAACTTCCTTCACGCCGAGAGTGCTCAATTCTTTGGCCAGCCACTGATGATACTGGATTGCGATATGCAAACCTTTCCAAGGAGCAAGCATCGACACAAGTCCCATCTTAAAATTTTTCTTATTGCCATCCCATGGACGGAATTTCAAAGATTCTCCAGCAGGATTATAAAGTCGAAAAATCTGGCCGCGTCCTTTGATGGTCTTTAAGACAGAACATACAGAATCAGAATTTCCGACCAAAAAAAGTGGGAGTCTGGTGTGTGCAAATAATTTCCAAATTGCACTATAGGGGAAGCGAGATTCAGGGTAGTCACGAAAATGCCATACGAAGGGTCGACGACATTTCTCTTTTTCTAAAAAAAGGAACAATGGGAGACCAATTTTATTTCCATTGCACCAGTGGGCATCATACTGCTGCAAATTGAAATGACGAAGATGGAGTTGAAAATGTAACAGATCCAGTCCAACCTCAAACAACTTGGCCTGCGAACCGAAGCGAGACTGAGAATATAAGGCCGCTGGGTATTGCAACGGAATAATTTCGATAAACGGAAATGTTGCGAACAAGGTTTTTCTCAGAAATGCATCCAACTCAGTTATCTCACTGACAACTTCTAAATAAGGTACAAAAACGGAAATTTTCCAATTTTTCGGCATGAGTGCGATCTGATGCACCATCGATCTTTCGGCGCCCCCCAAAGAAGGAGAATTGAAGTAGATCGCTAGTTTCATAATCGTATGGCCTGCCAGTTGGTTAAGATCTTTTCGTAAATCTCCAACGAGTGATTGGCAATCGTGTGTTCAAATGTTGAGACTCTCAAGGCGCGATAGTTTATCTCCGTTAATTGTTGGAACCAAGCTTCTACATCGTGAATATGATTCGATTGTATGAGATGCCCGTTAATTCCATGGTGGATGTTCTCTGGTAGACCACCAGTTGGAAAGGCCAGGGTAGGAGTGCCAAACATGCCTGCTTCTAGAGCAGAAAGTCCAAAGCCTTCAAAAAAACCCAGTTTGGAATGGTCAAGGCTTAGCAATAAATTATAATGGGCCTCTGACACAAATTTTTTCAGACTATCATGTGATGGTGTTCCGAGAGAAACAAGTTCAACTCCTTCGCTCACCGGCCACGTTCGAGTTGTCGTTAGCATGAGTTTGATCGGTCTTTGGATGGCACGATAAAGATTTTTGGCCAAGCTCACAGCACCATCTAAATTTTTGTGAGGAACATCACGAGCGACACAAATCAGAGTGAAAGGTCCCGCATTTAATTCTCGCGAGACGAAACGGGCCCCATGACAGTCAATTCCGTTATGAACGATAAGATCACTCGCAACATTCTGGCGAAAACCTAGCGATTTTATTTTTTCAAGAGTGTACTCTGAAATAAAGATATTAAGATCGTCAGCTTCAATTTTCCGCAACATCCTATTTTTTTGAATTTTTTTGATCATGTGTTTAAAAAAATTGGGAGAATAGAAAAGGATTTCCGAGCCATGAAAAAAATTAAGCACAGGAATCTGCGCCCCTTGAGTCGACATCCCGCCTAAAAAATGAATATTGATCATCGCCTTGTAGGCATTGGTGGAAATTGGAGATGCGATCAAATCTTGATATCGATTCCAAACATGAAGATCATAGGGAATTTTTAATTTAGTAAGCACGTGCTCAATGTTTTGAGTGAAACGGGACAACCCTCCAAGTTTTGGATAATAATCTGGCGTGGTGATCAACACTTTCTGAGCAGAGGGGGTGCTTGTCATTGATCTATTCTAAAGGAAAACAAGATTTAGGTCGCTAAGAAACTTTTTTGGTCGTGTTTTCGGAATTTTCGTCTTCCTCGTGTATCTCTACTTCGGGGTTTTCCACTAAGGATATTTTGAACTCATCAATAATGGCGGTTTCCAAAATCATAACATCTTTTTTACGGATGAAATGAAAGAGAGACTTGGCGGAAAAATCGAGTTTATTTTTTCCAAACCAATACTTTCGCCCGACATAAAAATAGGCGCCTCCCAAGAGCAAGACTTTGGCAATATATCCTCCGAGCGGATGGATAAGAAAGGAACAAGCGAGTGAGATTACTGTGATACATAAATAGACCAAGGCCATAACAGTGGCCACTTTTGAAGCGCTCCATTTCCAATAATTTCGGAGAATATGATGGACGTGGAATTTGTCACCAGAAAAAGGACTTCGACCATTCACCATTCGGCGTAAGAAGGAAATTGAGAGCTCTGCCATAGGCAAGCTTAAAGGAATGAGTGCAAATAATGTTGCCTGCGCCATCGTGGCTGAGTGAGCAACAATAATACCTCTGTGCAAAAGAGAGGATAAAACAATAAGGGAGAGACCAATAAATGTTCCACCGATCTCCCCAAGATGAATTTTTGCGGGTTCTCGGTTAAAGAAATAAAAAGCGAAGAGGGGAGCAACTGAGATCAAGGCGACTGCTGTCACTGTTGGAATGTGAAAAAACAATCCTAGAATTACGAAATGCATGTAACTTACAAGCGAAAGCTTGATCGTTAGAGTATCCAGCCCATCCAAAAGATTTTTACCGTTGATAACCCCAAGGCCAAAAAAAGAAACTATCAAAAAACTAACTGAACTAAATTCGGGGTAAAGGGTGCGCGATGTAAACAGAGCATAGACTGTAACAACAATAAATTGAGTCAGAAGCTTAATGATCGGTCGCAACTCAAATTTATCATCAAAGTAGCCATAGATCGTAATCAAAGTACCCGGGATGATCGCGTGAAAAAAAATAGTAGAAAAAGAAGAATCTTGAGAAAAAAGACTTGCACCGAAACGTCCAAACAAGATCCACACCATAATCAGGCCTATGGCCAAGGGCAGGCCACCAAACTGCATGGCATCTGTAGAACTTTTTCTGGCAGAAATATAAAATAATTTATAGAGAAAGCCCCCCGTGCGTTTTCTCATGGAATTCAAAAAAGCGTATGATCCCAAGCAGAACAAAAATGTACTGATAGCAATACCGGCGGCCCATAAGACCCATGAAAATTGACTTATATCTGTTAATCCCACTGAGTCATCCATCCTCGTGTTAAGATTCGTTTCGGAAAAGTTATTGCCTAACCTGAGCGGCCGGAGTGCCAAAAATAGTGGGCATCGTGAGGGAGAATGGCACTTTTTTCCCAATGAAAACTAGACTTTTTTTGTCAGATGTGATAGATTTATGGATCGTAGAGACTCTCCCGATAGATCAATTGTCCATTAAAAAATTCATTATTCTTTTCTACCCCAAGTAAGTTACGTTGAACGTATGCGGATGCTGGACGTTGGATTGAAGTTGCCTGCTTGGCCTTGAGAAACTTCGTTTTCTCTAGGGTGTTTTTATGAAAACTATTTCCTTTTTAAAAGCGTTTTTACCGCTTACTGCACTTCTGCTCTCTCTTGTCGTCTTTCATGCCTGTGGCAAAAACTCGCAAAGTCAGATTGTAAAAGACATTACTTTGCAGTCCAGTGTCCGCGATGGGGATATTTGGGTTTCCCTGAGCGCGTCTTTTATGGTTGGGAATTTGAGCTTTACCTCCATCA
>JAHFAA010000340.1 GCA_023250775.1 Bdellovibrionales bacterium | reverse complement strand
ACTTATGGATTTGAAGGCCATTGGTTACTTTCTAACTGCCCCCAATACTCCCTTTGAACGGCGTGAGTTTACGATCACGGCGCCGGCCGCGGACGAAGTCATTGTCCAAGTCGCCGGTTGTGGACTTTGTCACACGGATATTAGCTTCTATACTGGTTCTGTCGGGACCAAGCTGCCGCTCCCACTCGTGCTCGGGCATGAAATTAGCGGTAAGGTGGTAGTTGCTGGAGACAATTATAAACAGTTTGAAGGTAAAAGCGTGATCATCCCCGCTGTTCTTCCCTGCGGAGAGTGTGATTTGTGTAAAATGGGACGCGAGAATATCTGCCAAAAACAAAAGATGCCCGGGAATGATTTTCATGGCGGCTTTGCCACTCATATCAAAGTTCCTGCCCGTTTTTTATGTGTCCTTCCCTCTGATTTAAAATCTTTTCAATTGGCACAATTTTCAGTTGTGGCCGATGCCATCACCACGCCCTATCAGTCTTTAGTTCGAAGTGGTTTAAAAAAAGGCGAGCTGGCAATCGTGATTGGCGTTGGCGGCGTGGGAACCTATATGGTTCAACATGCCAAAATTGTCGGGGCCAGTGTCATTGCCCTTGATATTGACGACAAAAAATTGGCCCACGCCAAAAAGATGGGCGCCGACTTCGTGGTTAATACCAAAGGCAAGGCGGAAAAAGATTTGAAACAAGAACTCCGCAACTGGGCGAGTGAACACAAAATGCCCAAGAATTGCTGGAAGATTTTCGAAATGAGTGGCACGAGCGCTGGGCAGACCACCGCCTTTTCACTTTTAAATTTTGGCGCAACTTTGGGCATCATTGGCTTTACCATGGATAAGCTCAATATTCGTTTGAGCAATGTCATGGCCTTTGATGCCGATATTTTTGGCAACTGGGGCTGTCGCCCGCAGTATTACGTCAATGTGGTGAATGGGGTGCTCGAGAGAAAGATCAATATTCTGGACAATATCGAAGAGCATCCCTTGGAATCAATCAATGAAGTTCTCAAGCTTGCGCTTGAGCACAAGTTAGAAAAACGCGCCATTTTAAAACCATAACGGGAGCAATATTTATGAAAGAAATCAAAGATCATCATCTCGTTCGCGATTATAAATATCAGGATATCATCGTGGAAAAAAGGCCCCTGCTTGACCACGCTGGACATAATGTCGATGGGCTTTTTAACTGCTGGATCATTTTAAATAATCCCTCGCAGTACAACTCTTACACTACGCAAGCGGTGAAAGAAGTCATCCTGGCCTTTCGTCAGGCCAGCACTGATCGCTCGGTGGTTGCCGTGGTTTTCACCGCCGTGGGTGATAAGGCCTTTTGCACCGGTGGCAATACCAAAGAATATGCTGAGTACTACGCCGGCAATCCGCAAGAATACAAACAATACATGCGCCTCTTTAACGACATGGTCACTGGCATTATGATGTGTGATAAACCGGTCATCAATCGAGTCAACGGAATGCGAATTGGTGGAGGGCAAGAAATCGGCATGGCCTGTGATTTTTCCATTGCCGCCGATACCGCGCGCTTTGGCCAGGCCGGCCCGAAACACGGCTCGGCCCCTGATGGTGGCTCGACAGATTTTCTCGCCCTTTATGTCGGTTTCACCCATGCCATGGAATCCTGCACTCTCTGCAACCACTGGTCGGCCCATCGAGCTGTCCGACTTGGTCTGATCAATAAAATCGTTCCCGTGTTAAAAAACAAGGCCGGCAAATTTATTTCCAACCCTTTTGTGTCACTGACAGAAGCAGACGAATGGGGCAATCCCTCCTTCGGCAATTTCAAAGAAGGGGAGAGTAAAAAGGCGGCGGCGGTTATTGCGGCCGAATGCCAAACCGACTTGAGCCTGCTTGATCAGCAGGTGAATAAAATGGCCTACGACTTGGCGCTCACCATGCCCGACTGCTTGTCAAAAACCATGGAATCCGTGCGTAAGAAAAAATTGGAGCACTGGCAAAAAAATTGTGAAACCAATCGTTCCTGGTTGGCCTTGAATATGATGACCGAAGGGCGCGCCGGTTTCCGCGCTTTCAATGAGGCCAAGGGAAAAAATCGCGAGTGTGATTTTATTCAATTGCGCCGCGAACTTTCCTGGGCCACGCCTTGGACCGACGAGCTAACCAATAAAATTATGCCAAGAGATTGATTATGAGCGAGTTGATTAAAATTGAAGAGCGTTTTGATAAATCCGTTATGCAATTAACCATGGGCCCTGCGCCCGCGAATATCGTCAGTGCACCGCTGATGGCGGCGCTCACGATCGCCCTAGAGGCCGGGGAGAAAAATAAAAATTGTAAGTTGATCATCTTGACCGGCGAAGGCAAGCATTTCAGCTATGGTGCCAGCGTGGAAGAACATGCGCCGAAAGAAGTTGGCAAGATGTTGCCAAGTTTTCACAAGCTCATCGCGAAAATGATCTCACACCCCGTGCCAATTTTGTCCAGGGTTCAAGGACGATGTTTGGGAGGTGGGTTTGAAGTCGCCATGGCCGGACATTTTCTTTTCACAGAGAGCAGTGCCCAGTTTGCCGTGCCGGAAATTAAGCTGGGAGTTTTTCCACCCCCTGCCTGCGCTCTTTTGCCTCTCAAGGTGGGTGATGTGCGTGCCAACGAGATGATCTTAAGCGGCGAGAATTTTACCGGCGAAGAGCTGTTTCGAATGGGGATGGCGAATGATGTTTCGCCCACAGATCTTCCGGGCGAAATTGATAAACGGATTCAACTTTTCATTGAGAAGAAAATTCTTCCTAAGAGCAGCTCTTCCATTCGCATGGCCACCCAGGCCTCACGCATGTTTATGCGCGAACATTTCCAAAAGTATATTGAAAAGCTTGAATCGCTCTATTTGAAAGAACTGATGCAGACTGCTGATGCCAACGAGGGAATCATGGCCTTTATCGAAAAACGGCCAGCTGTTTGGAAAAACCATTAGTCAAAAGGATTGTAGGTGAAAGCAAACGACATTATAAAACGGTGTGCCAGTCTTCATGATGATATTGATTTGACTTATGTGAAGGAGTGGAAAAAGAAAACAGGCAAATCGGCCATCGGTTTTTTTCCGGTTTATGTTCCCAAAGAATTAATTCATGCCGCAGGGATGTTACCGGTGGGATTGATGGGGGCGGGCGACCAGCTGGAAATTATTCGCGGTGATGCTTATTTTCAGTCCTATATTTGTCATATCCCACGTTCAACCATCGAACTTGCGGTGAGTGGCCGTTTGGACTGTATGGATGGTTTCCTCTTTCCCGCCATCTGTGACGTCATTCGCAATCTTTCGGGCATGTTTCAAACCATCTTAGAAAAAAAATATATTAAATACATGGATTACCCGCAGAACTTCAAGCGCGAGCTTGGTGGCAAGTTCTATCAGTATGAGATGCGCGATCTTTTGTCCGGCCTCAGCCGTCTCACCGGTAAGAATATCAGTGATGAGGCCATACGCAATTCCATTGGTGTTTATAATGAAAACCGCCGGATGATTGAAGAACTTTACGACCTTCGCTCACAATCACCCCATCTGATCTCCGCCTACGATCTCTATTTGCTAACGTGGTCATCCAATCTTTTGGAAGTCACTGAACACACCCAGATGTTGCGTGATTACAAGCAAGCAATTTTAAAAACCGCCGACAGCGTTCGGCCACAAGACAATGTGCGCGTGGTGGTGACCGGGGCCTTCTGCGAACAGCCTCCGCTTATGATGATTAAGTCTCTCGAGCTGAGCGGATGCTATATTGTTGATGATGATTGGGTGCTGGGGGCTCGTTATATAATTGGTGATATTAAGACCGATGGCGATCCTCTTTTGTCTCTGTCCGATGCTTATATGTACCAGGCCGTTTCAACCGCCTCTCGCTACGAAGGCGAACAGGAAAAGGGCCGCTACTTGATCAACCAGGTAAAAAAACGTCGCGCCGAAGGAGTCATCTTCTGTGCGCCTAGTTTCTGCGATCCGGCCTTGCTTGAACGGCCCATGTTGCATGAGGCGCTGAAGGCCGCCAACATTCCCTATACTTCCATGAAATACGCCGAAAATACGGGCCAGTTCCAAGTGGTCAAAGAACAGTCGGGAACCTTTGCCGATTCCATCAAATTGTGGGGTTAATTGTGTCGAAAAAAATCGCCGATATTCAAAAAGAAGAAAGTATGGTGCTGCAGAAAGATATGATCGCGGATCACTTCAAGCAGCTGGCCAATACCGAAAAATCCGGAAAAAAAGTTGTCTATACCTTTGTGCCTGGCAATTTAAACGAGTTGATCTGGGCCTTTGATATGCTGCCGGTGCATCCTGAGATCAATGCCCTTCAGTCCGGCATGCGCAAAAAATCTGGCGACTACATTACTGAGGCGGAAAAATTTGGCCATTCGGAAGATGTTTGCACCTATGTTAAGTGCGATATTGGCATGATGAAAAAAGGCAACATCGGCCCGACCGGAGAAAAATTACCGGAACCTGATCTTTTGCTTCTCAGCTACACCGGTTGCTTTACCTTTATGAAATGGTTTGAACTTTTAAAGCAGGAATATAAATGTCCAGTGGTGATGCTGCATGTGCCTTACCAGGCCGATGGAAAAATCACACCCGAGATGTCTCGTTATGTTTCCGAGCAAATTCGTAAAGAAGTTGTTCCGGCACTGGAAAAAGTGTCAGGCAAAAAGCTCAATGAAGCTCGGCTGCAAGAACTTTTGGCCAGCTCCGCCAGGGCCGAAGACGATTTA
>JAHFAA010000339.1 GCA_023250775.1 Bdellovibrionales bacterium | reverse complement strand
AATTTGTTGTAAAAGGCCGTGCACGATCTGATCACGATCAATCTTATTGGAGTACAGCTCAAGAACCAGCCCTTGATTTTTTAAGTCCTCGGCGGTCAGGGGATGCCCTGAGAGACATAAGTTGCGAACTAAAAATGGCCCAACCAGAGTTGAAAGCAGACCAATGCCTCCACTGCTTGGCACCAGACCTTTTTGGAGATGATCAAAATGGAGATGGCAGGTATTACGGGCCAAGCGAATGTCGGCAAGCAGCGACAACTCGGCGGCAAAATCCTTGGCCCCTTCACCCATATCGTAGATGATGGTTTGGGGAAGAAAAAATGCAGCATAGATAACTCGTTGGAGTCTCTCTTGAAACGCGCGTAGCTCTTCCAACGTCATCTGGGCCATCTGGGCCAAATTAGCGCCACTGGCGAATTTTCCCGACTGGGACTGAAGCACCACTGTAGAAATTTCGATGTGATTGGTTAACCAATTCCAAATTTGTTCCAACTCAAGCACGTTGGAGGGGACAAGCTCAAGCGCTGTAGCGCCAGCAGGAGCAATCCACAGAGTCTTGGTTTCTTGGTCTAACTGTAATTCAAAGTGAGTAAGCGAGAGGAGATTTGACACGACAACCATCCTTGGTTATGGCATTTCCCAGTTAAAAAACTACTTCAAACCATCCCTTGGTCTTTCGTAGTGTTAATAAATATCTTGCATGAGCTGAAAGGGCCTGTCAAAGGTCGCGCAATTTTTTTTAAATAATTTGCAAGTGCTGGATTATAGAACGCAAGATTAGTGGATATCTTGCTCGACTAAGTAACGTTCTGCCCGGAGGGCCGCTTGGCAGCCCGAACCTGCGGCGGTGATGGCCTGGCGATAGTAGCTGTCTTGCACGTCACCGGCGGCAAAAACCCCAGGAATTTCCGTTTCAGGCGTTCCATGGAGGGTTTTGATAAATCCCTTTTCATCTAAGGCCACGTGCCCTTGCAAAAAGCGCGTATTAGGAGAGTGCCCGATGGCCATAAAGAGGCCGTCAGTTTTGTGTAATTTGCTTTCGCCTGTGAGCAGGTTTGTAATGACGACTCCATTTAATCCTTGGGAATCAGAGATCAATTCGGAAACGGTGGAGTTCAACACACATTCAATTTTGGGATTTTTCAGCACGCGATCCTGCATGGGTTTGGAGGCCCGGAACTGGTCGCGACGGTGGACGAGATAAACCTTAGAGGCAAATTTTGTGAGGAAAGTGGCCTCTTCCATCGCAGTATCGCCACCACCAACGACATAAACGATTTTATTCTTATAAAAGAAACCATCGCAAGTGGCACAAGCACTGACGCCTTTGCCAATTAATTCTTTTTCCTTAGGAAGGCCTAAGTAGAGGGCGCTGGCACCCGTGGCAATGATGACCGTTTCCGCCAAGTATTGCTGGCCACTCTCATCAAAGATTTGGAATGGGCGTTTCTTTAGATCAACTTTTGTAACAGTTTTGCTTAGGTATTTTGCGCCAAATCGGAGGGCCTGTTTCTTCATATTTTCCATGAGCACGGGGCCCATGATGCCATCTTCAAAGCCGGGAAAGTTTTCGACCTCAGTGGTGGTTGTAAGCTGACCGCCAGGCTGGATTCCCTCGAGAACCAGAGGTTCTAAGTTGGCTCGGGCGGTGTAGAGAGCGGCCGTATGTCCAGCAGGGCCAGATCCAATGATGACAACTTTATACCGTTCCACTACCTGCTCCTGGACCTTTGTCTTCGGTTGGTTTGACCTCTTCTTCTTGCGATTCAAGCTTCATCTTGACCACTTCTGGTCGGTCGTCCGTGTCGGAGTGCATTTGGTAATAGGCCTTGACCGACACTAATTCACTGGGGTTGGGAGCGGGACGGGTCGTTTGAAACTGCTCTTCCGTGATGGTGCACTTATATTCATAAAAACGTTGGAATTTTTTCTTCATGGGACCAAACCTTGGGTTGAGTTCTAACCTGTATGCACTCGAAGTTATGGCCGTCATGGCTAAAAAAGTCAATAAATACCCCGCGTTTGGACCTATGATGACCAAAATTGCCGGTTTTGTGTTGCAAGGTTTGGAATCTACAATGAGAACATGCTCTTTAAGTCTATTCCTTTGTTTTTAATTCTGATGCTAACCACTTCGGTTTGGGCCTTTGAGTTGGTGAAAATCTTAGAAGTCAGCCACTCGGGACGTTCTCTCGTCATTGACCGAGGATATCTTGAAGGCGTGCAAGTGGGGGAGTTCGCGCGTTTCATTGTTCAGCAAGGCGATTTAGAAAATCCCAATCTATCCAACGTGGCACTGGGAGAAGCGATTCAAGTCAACGATGCTCAGTCCATCTGGCTGCTGCATGAAATTGATAATGCGTCTAAAATCAAGGCCGGCGAAAGCATGCTCTATGCCCGGGCCAACGATATTTTAGAAGGGCGTCGGCCCTTTAAAACCCTTAAGAAATTAATTTTGGCCCCGCCGGAGAAGCTTCCCTCAAAAGTGAAAGATGAAAAACGCACAGTCAAGCTGCAAGAAAAAAAGATGGATTCCAACTTGGTTTTTGAAGAAGGTGATTACGAACAGAGTCACACCATTAAGGAATCGGAGACGGGAAATTCTGCGGATTTGGATTTGACCGAATTTGAGGCGGTGGAGAGTGGTAAGCAAACTCGTTACGTGGAAGGAGTTAACAAGGATTTGAAAGAAGTAAACCTTGAGGGGAAGGGAAGTAAAATTGATGCCAAGGACATGAAGGAGAGGGCAAAAATTGAACAATTAAACAGTGTCGTTGATCAAGATATCAAAAAATATAACGGACAGAAATATGGATTAAAAGGTTTGTACAATGAGCAAAGACGCGATCCGGACAATCGCTGGTTGAGGGAAAAACCAGTTGAACGCTCAGTTTATGATGAGGTTCGCGAGCAAAAAAAATTGGAGGAAATTGTTAATCCAAGAGTCTACAAAAAGGCCGAGCACGGCGGTGACTTTTGGTCAGCCGATATGTCGGACGAGCAGCTACGACGCTATTTTGTAACCAGTGGTTTGGCGCGTGAAGTGGAGCGAAGAAAGCTGGCCTTGGAAAACCGTGAGGGCAACGAAATCATGATGCGAATGACTCGTGGTTTTTACAATAACTCTGATCCTCAGGATTCTAACTATCGCGGCCTCTACAATGCCTTGGAAGTTGGCTATGAATACCACCTGATGCGCACGAGCAAAACGTTGCAACGTTGGTCGGTTGGTTTGGATTATCAAAAGGCCTTAGGGAATTATGATGTGGGATTACAAAATGCCCGCGCCCAGGAAACGGCCTTGAAACTTTCTTTGCATTTGTATATCTATAACTTGCCTTCCGCCGTTCGCGCCTACACTTGGTACATCGGCTCCGGTCTTCGGACGGGCACGGCGACCGTGAGTTCTGATTTATTTGCCAAAAAGTACGATTACCAGCTACTGGGATTTGAATATGGCCATATTGGGGTGAAATATCGTTTCTATAGCGGTGATGACTATGATGATTTGTTCAATATGGGGGTTGGTGCCATGGCCCAGCTTGGACTTGAACAAACAACTTATCGAACCAAAGATCAATTAAGCGATAATATTGATGGCACATTTTCGACCTATGATTTAAAATTTTCTTTAGGTATGACGATTCTTTTCTAGGTGAAGTGAGAGCGTTCGTATGGAAAAGTTTTTTTGTCTATTATTTCTGCTGATCGCATGGACGAATGCCAAAGCGCTTGAAGTTGATGAGAAATTAACTTTGCGTATCCTTAATGTTTCAAGTTCCAAAAAAACGATGTTGGTTAATCGCGGACTCGAGGATGGGTTGGCGGTGGGAGATCACGCCAAGTTTTATCTTACCACCGGGATTGTTGCTCGAGGGGTGATCGTTAAAACTTCGCCCTCCCGTTCGATTTGGAGTTTGTATCGTGTGGTGGATGGCGAGCAGTTGGCACTTGATAAAGTCATGAATCTCAAAATTTCGGCCCCGGTCAAGTTGAGCCAAGATAAGAGTAAAATGCTGTCACAAGATTCATCGGCTGAACCCACTGGTATTCCGCTGGCCCCGGGTGCTGAAGATACTGTGGCCGACAAAAATCTCACAAGTGAGGATAAAGAAGATTTGGCCAAGATTTCTCCCGACGCGACTCCTGCCATGAGTGTTGAGGAGGCCCCGGGACTTTCGCGTGAAAAATCTCTCGAGGTTTGGGGGATCATGCACTTTACAGGTTTATCCAGTTCTCAAGATGCCGGCTCTCAGGGAACTTCCTCTGGTAGTGATTCCGCTCTCGATTTTTCTCTTGGAATTGAAAAATATTTTATCGATCGCAAACTGTGGTTGCATGATGTGACAGTTCAATTATTAGTCCATTATACCAGTCGAAAGATCTCGACCCTCGGTGGCACCGATATGAGCCTGACCACCTATGAGTATGGGCTTGGTGGTAGCTGGCATTTTTGGGCCGACCCTTTTGCTTATGGTAAGCCGATCGGTTTTCTCACGGTAAACTTTGGAATGGGAAGCACCCAAGAATTCTTTGCTCAAAATACCGGGGCCACCACTACTGAGGGGCAAACTCTCACAGGCAAGTCGAGCTTTCTGTCGGCGGGTGTGGGCGTGAAGTACTACCTGGCGCGAGGTTGGGGCTTTCGAGGAATACTCGACTACTATCGCCGGGCCGAGCAATACGCTGTTGCCGGAGAAAATTCTGACTTTTCCAAAGTGGTCACAGGGCCTCGACTCATGGTGGGGCTA
>JAHFAA010000338.1 GCA_023250775.1 Bdellovibrionales bacterium | reverse complement strand
GCAGCGAAGCCATCGAGCTCGTTCTTTTGCATATTTCAAAAATTCTATCTTGTCTTTCCATACTTCAATGGCCTTTTCAAGCTCTGGTGGAAGAGGTTTGGCAAAAGAATTATTTTCAATGTCCGCTGGAGGTAGCTTTTTGGCGAGATGTACTCGGAATCGCGCACAAGCTGGTGGTGCTTCTTCTGCATGTAATAACAGTGGCCATGGAATAAAAAAGAAAAGTAAAAACTTAAACGACTTCAAGATCAAATTATCATTTGAAACCGTGCGCGCCGCTACTGAAATTTGTGCAAGCTAACAAAAAAAATATTCAACCTTTATACTTTCGTAGAGAGAAAAACTGGAAGTGTCATCTTATCAATTTGGTCGAGCAATGCCTCAATTTCATCAATGTGGCGATCTTCATCATTCAATATTGTTTCAAGAATCTCTCGAGTAGCGAAATCTCTAACTTCACCTGCAAGATTAATGGCGTGATTATAAGCAGTAATCGCGTCTTGCTCTGAGGTATGGTCATTTGCGAGTTGTTTAGGCACATCGGCGCCAATATTAATCTTTCTCAAAAGACTGACAATTGGAGTTCCTTCGAGAAAGAGAATGCGTTCGATAAGTTTCTCCGCATGCATCATCTCCTGCATGGCCCGTTTTTCAACCTGCGCATGTAATTTGGTCAACCCCCAATTGTGGGCCATCTCGGAGTGAACCATATATTGATTAATGGCCGAAAGTTCATCCGCCAGCAGAGAATTCAAACACTCAATTAAATTTTCATTACCTCTCATTAATTACTCCTTTATATATCTAAATTACCTGACTCTCATTATCTTGAGCAAAATTGCCGCCATGATCAGCTGTTAAATCTTCTTGTAATGCCCTTTGCTGTGCATGGCTGAGTGTTTCTTCTAAATGATATTCATGATCACTTGTATAATCTGACCCAATTTTCACAGGATAGTGATCGTCACCGCAAAAAAATTTCAGGAGACGCATTGAGCATGGATGTTGATTAACCACGGAAGTTTCGGGCGCTTCTCCATAAACTTTCCGTCCGTCATTTAAGATCAAGTAAATATGTGAAGAGAGGTCCTCCCACAGCTTGACTCTTTTCGTTCTCTCCCAATCAACATCATTCAAAATAATCATGGTGCATTTCAACTCACCTTCATCGGGAATAAGTTCGTTGAAAACTTCAAGCTGACGAATCAAATCATGCTCAGTAAATAATTTCGCCCTTGCGATACTTCCGAGCGCGTGATTTTTCACAATCTCAGTGTTTTCAAAGAGAAATAGAAGTTTGTCACCTAAAAAAATTCGTCTTAAATCTTTAATTTTTTTTACATTGTGAGTGAGTTCCTGCCTTTTGTCCTCGTAGAGCACATAATCCATAACATCAAATCGCTCTAGTTTTCTCACGCCTCCTCCCTAAAAAAGCGACCCTAACTAATAATTTCATTTTGCAGATTGTTCAGACGATGAATATGCTGCATCTCCGAAATACTAACTTCCTCCATCGTCTCCGCAATATTTTCCAGTCCTTCATCTCTAGCAATCTTGATTAAGGCCGCGCATCCGTCTGCCTTGATAACTTCTTTTTCTAATGTTGTTTGTATATTGTCGATTGTGTTCCCGGTTTTAAAACCGTAATAGAATTCACCCGCATCTCTCAAAACATTGAAGTAGCCAACAGCGTGACTATTATCACCACGCGCTAATTCTTCAAACTCGGTGGCAATACCAGGCAGACCTTCTTGCATTGCAATTTTAGCAAATAAAGTGGCCATTTGTTCTGCGTAACATTCAGAAGCAAATGCTTCTCGAAGAAGTTTTAATGTTTTTTTTTCAGACATATTACACCTCTGAAAATAATTTAGGCCTTTTGCCATCTATCAACGATGACATTGACTGAAAAATGAAATGATCATCGTCGTCTGTCATGCGCGAAGCTATCATCGATAACTTATTCACATTATGTGATAAATAAAAAATGAGCAGTAAGCATCGCTCTCTTTTGGAAAATATCGCTCGTCGCGCCATGATTGAACGGGAACTATTGCCTGATTTTTCACCACAGGTCTTGCAGCAACTTACACAATTCGACAGTTCGCAGTCCCTATTGCAAGAAAAACCCCATATTGATCTACGACACTTACCTTGGTGTTCAATAGATAACGATGACTCAAAAGATTTAGATCAACTTACAGTCGTACAGTCGTGGACAAAGAATTTTGTCCAAATATTAGTTGCTGTCGCCGATGTGGATGCGTTTGTTAAAAAAGGTTCCCCCATTGATGATCATGCAAGACTGAACACCACCTCAGTCTATACAGCGGCACAAATATTTTCCATGTTGCCGCCAAAACTTTCCAACGATCTGACCTCATTAAATTGTGACCAAGATCGTTTTGCACTCGTGATAGAGATGAATATAAACCAAGAAGGAAAAATTCAGGATTCCAAGATCTATTCAGCTATTGTTCGCAATCACGCCAAGCTTGCATATAAGAGTGTCGCTGCGTGGCTTGAGGGTAGCGAACCAGCGCCAGAAGCAATCACCAAAATTGAAACACTTTCTGAAAATTTGAAATTGCAGGATAAAACCGCACAACTAATGCGCAAGAATCGTCATGAGCACGGTGCTTTGAATCTAGAAACCATTCAAACACGATCTATCTTCCAAGAAGATATCATCCAGAATCTTGAAATTGATCTTAAGAATCGCGCGAAAGAATTGATCGAAGATTTTATGGTGGGGGCCAATATTGTGACAGCACGTTTTTTAAAGAGCAGAGGTCTTCCATCGCTTCGTCGAGTTGTTAGGCAACCAAAACGTTGGGATCGCATTGTGGAGGAAGCCGCGCTCCATAACTATAAACTTCCTTCCACGCCAGACTCAAGGGCGCTGGCACATTTTTTGAATCAGCAGAAAATCGTTGATCCACTGGCATTTCCCGATCTTTCATTAGTCATTATCAAACTCATGGGCCGAGGCGAATATGTTGTCGAGCTGCCCGATGAAAAAGACATCGGGCATTTTGGCTTGGCGGTTATAGATTATACGCATTCTACCGCACCCAATCGTCGTTTCCCAGATTTGATTACTCAACGAATGTTGAAGGCCGCATTAACAGGAGATACCTCGGCCTATCAAGCGGATGAACTGATCAAACTGGCCCAGCACTGTACCATAAAAGAAGATGATGCAACTAAAGTGGAACGGCGAGTGGCAAAATCAGCGGCGGCACTGCTGCTTTCCTCGCACATTGGAGAAACCTTCGACGCGATCTGCACAGGCGCGGGCGAAAAAGGAACCTGGGTGCGTATTTTTCATCCGCCGATTGAAGGCATGCTTCAATCCGATTGTGCAGGAGTGGATGTTGGTCATAGAATAAAGGTCAAACTGATTCATACTGATGTTGATAAAGGTTATATTGATTTCAGAAGAACCTAAAAACGCTAATCAAGATCATTTTAAAACCTAACATTGTCTTTTCCTCCCCACCCATCTCAGTCTTTTCAGTTTTTTTAATTTTATTTTACACTGACTCAAGGGTCTTCTAGAGGAGGAACTATGGGAGCTAAAGAAAAAGAAAAAGTTGATACTGTTGAAAAAAACGCTCCTCCGGCGAAAAGCACGCCGAAAGCGACAAGTTATTTCGTGCGACAAGATTACGATGACGAAGATGATGATGAGTCCTATTTCGCAAGGGAAGACTACTTCACCGAGGATGAAGAAAATGATGGCCCACGAGACAGAAGTTTTCCCCGAGAAAAAAGTGACTCAACGGCAAAACAACCACGTGTTTAGCTGGAATCACGGCCTTAGAAATAAAATTTAAAGTCGAGAGACCATCTAAAGAGCGCCACGATAGATATACCCAACGATTATATAAAAACAGATCGAGGGTATATCTACACAGGGAAGGAACAAGCAGTATGAGGAACACCCCTATCTGGAAAGACACTATCTCAATGCCAGTTTTTTTTCCACTGACGAACAACAAAAAAGTCGATGTTTGCATTGTTGGCGGAGGAATAGCAGGTCTTACCACTGCCTACCTTCTCACCAAAGAAGGCAAGCGTGTTTGTGTTCTCGAAGATTCGGTTCTCGGCAAGGGCCAAACTGGAAGAACCACGGCGCATTTTTCTACAGCACTGGATCGGCGCTATTTTGAAATCGAGAAACTGCACGGAATAAAAGGCGCTCGCCTGGCAGCAGAAAGCCATGCGACTGCGATAGAAAAAGTCATTCGCATTATTAAAGCAGAGAAAATTGATTGCGAGATGGAGATTGTGGACGGCTTTCTTTTTGCCGCCGGTGACGAACGAGATAATGTGATCCAAGATGAGCTAAAAGCTGCGGCCCGGGTTGGCCTCAAAGATGTGAATTTCAGGTATCGTTCACCAATGACATTTTTTGATACAGGTGCATGCCTTCATTTTCCACGCCAACTCGAACTTAATCCGCTCAAATACTTAAGTGCACTGTCTGATCGTATTGAAAATGCGGGAGGTATAATTTTTACAAATACTCACGTCAACTATGTGCAAGGAGGCAAGAACGCCGAAGTGAGAACCAAAGAAGGATTTTCGGTCTATTGCAAATCAATTGTCATCGCAACCAATAGTCCTGTGAACGACATCTTTGCCATTCATACAAAACAAGCGCCTTATCGTACTTACGTTTTAGGGTTAAGAATTCCAAAAGACAGCGTACCTAATGCTTTGTTCTGGGATACCCTGAAACCTGATCACTATCTCAGT
>JAHFAA010000337.1 GCA_023250775.1 Bdellovibrionales bacterium | reverse complement strand
ATTGGAATAGGGTTCCCACCAGCGCAATGAAAATTCAGAGCGGTGGGGTGGATGACTGTATTGATATAGGTGGTGATAGCTTGAGTGCGGCCCTCGCCAAGGCCCCGACGAATGAAATCTTAATCGGCTGCAATCATAATGCAACAATTTTTGATGCTGCCTCAATTTTGGGTGTCGGTACGATCGGCCAAAACGGTGCCGGACATATTGCAGGGACACTGCTGCTCAATGATGCTCTGGTAGGCGGTGAAAATCATGTTGCCTCTCAGGTTGATCATGAACTGCGTGCCGTGATCGCGCATGAGGTTGGTCATGCACTGGGCATCGGGCACTCTGGTAATCCGATTGCTCTGATGTATTATTCCATCGGCGGGAAGACGCAGGAACGTTTAACCCAAGACGATTACGATGCCATCACCTATCTCTATCCAAGAGCTCAAAGTATTACCGGGGGCTGTGGACAACTCACCGATTTTGGAAATAAAAGTGATAAATTGCCTTACCTCTTTAGTCTGTGTTTGGGATTTCTTTTCATGTTGCTGTTTCAACGACGCCCAATTCCGAGCAAAATTCTTTCTTAAAGGCCATCTCTTATTTTCTTACATCAATAGAATTTTTTATTTCAGGCGCAAAATATAGGTGAGCAATATTTTGCTGAATATATTATTGCCTATCATTCAAGGAGGGGTGAAATGCGTACGAAACTTTTAATGGGGGTCCTGCTTTGTTTACTGAGCTGGTCCTTAGGAGCGGCCACGGATGGCGATCGCGCTCTTGCACTAAGTAATTTTAACAAGAGGTTTGTTCTCATTCGAGAAAATGGGAAATTGATGGAAGTGAGAGATCGTTTTTTAACCTTAGGTTTTAAAATTCGTCCTGTCGTTTCCTACTACAAAAGCTTGCTGGGGTCTGAGCAGGCCATGATGTCTTTGTCACCAGAGAGCTATGCCGCCCAAATCGATAAAACTTTTCTGGCCACTTATGATGCCACACCCGACTATTTGACTGACTCTCTCTTATCTTTGCAGACAATCGATATTGACAAAGTTTTTTCTGATCCACAATTCAACGATCTCTTAACCAAGTTCGAGACCAAAATCGATCAGCAGTTGGCCAACATCGGACTCATTACGCTGGCCCGCCCGGGTGATCCGAATTTTTTCTATCAGCGCCAGGCGCTTTATCAAATTGTGAAGGCCTTCCTCAATTTGGCCAAATCACAGTTGGGTGAGATTCCTGTCTTGAACACTGCCATGTTCATCATTCAAGAGGCCGAGCGGATGATTCGTGAACGCCGCACATTCCACCAGAATATGTTGCTTCATTACCTTGAGAACTTTAAAGAAGAGGAGTTGGGGCTTACTCATGATGAGGCCAATATGATCTGGTCTTCCATCTATGAGTCACGCATTCCATGGTATGCCTTTTGGGAAACCGATCTTGCTAATCAAAATTGGATGAAATACGGAACGGATAAATTTTTCCAAGATATCCGTCTGGCCAATACTCGTTTACGTGATCAATCTTCACGTTATCAGGAACTCGGCACACGTCACAATTTTGCCTTTCAAGATGCCAAGTTCAAAGATAAAAAAGTTATCATAAATTTGTTTGATGCTCAGGATATGTTTAATTCTCGCCAGGCGATTGCCTATTACTATGACAAACCTTCATTGGTACCACGGCAGCGTATCCTGCTGCAATTGGGACAACTGGGACTCAGCTTCTTGTCGCTCCCAGGATTTGTTAAAGATTTTACCCAATCCTATCTCAAATCGATGTATGAAAAACAGCGTTTGACCGAAGGCGCCTTGGTTGGATACTTTGAGTCGAAAGATGATAGTGTCATGGCCCGTCAGATGAACATGCAAAATGTTAACCCATTTGAGAATTACGACTTTTAGTTGAACTGATAAATCTGATCTTTCGAAGGGGGCCTTTTTAGGCCTCCTTTGTTTTTGGAGATCCCGGAATGAGCATTTGCAGGAGAACCCCTACAAGAGTGAGGATAATCCCGAGATATTTCAAGATTCGGCCTGGATCAGCACTGGCAGCAAGGGGAAGCTCAGTAGCGGAAGGTTTTTCTTTTTCCAGGTAAAATTCAATCCCTTGAAATTTTACTGGACTATGAGGCAAAAGACGGTGGTCTTCGCTTTGTCCATGCTGGGTAAAACGAATATAGTATTCGCCCTTGTCCGTTTGAAAGAAAGACATCATGAAGGGCAGTGGCAAAGTTTTTGGAGCAATTTGGATAGTCGCCGTGAGTTTGTTCACCTCAAGTTGCAGTGGTTGCTGGTTCGTCACCCAGTAGGAATGGCCTTGAAAAGTTACCGCCACGGCCTGTTCATGCCCTCGATAAGAAAATTTGGGGAGGCGCATGGGGATTTTTTCGACGGTGTGGTGGAGGAGAGTCAAATCGAGCATCATTTCGTCAATGCGATGGGGGTGACCTTGTTCTAAAGATTCTCTCACCCAATGATCCCCTTGAAAAAATCCCAGAGCAGGGCCCATCAAAAAGAGATGGTGACCTGACTCAAGACTCTGCAAGGCCATGACGCGCAATGGGGAGTTGGTGATTAAGTTGAGATCCTGGGTGAAGGGATATACCGAAAAATCCGGAAAGAAACTACTAAACTCGTGGTCTCTTTTGACTGCTAAAAAACGTTTTCCTGCAGCAGAGATGAGAATGGGAATTTTCTGTTCTTCGGGGGTAAAGCATACTTTGCTTTGAATATCCCAAAGAATGATCTTGCTTACGCCTAATCGCTCAAAGCACGGGGCCACTTCTTCCGGCAAGTAGTGAAAAGAGATATTTTCGAGCTTCATTTCAGAGGAGAACTCTTGGACCTCTGGATGTAAGGTAAAAACCACATTAAGATCAAGCTCCGGCCCTGACCCGGCATTTTGAATATGATATTGGGAAGAGGGGAAAATTCCCGGATTCGGTCCAGTCGGATAGTTCCAGCTAAGCA
The DNA here is from genome assembly GCA_023250775.1 of Bdellovibrionales bacterium. Classification (GTDB taxonomy): domain Bacteria; phylum Bdellovibrionota; class Bacteriovoracia; order Bacteriovoracales; family Bacteriovoracaceae; genus GWA2-49-15. The sequence goes on along the minus strand of JAHFAA010000337.1, from coordinate 1,812 downwards.
CTCTTTCACTGAAGGGAAGAAAGCTTGTCAGCACAAGATCTCTAAAAGAGTAGTCAAGGGATGTTGGAAGGGCGACGGAAGGAAGTTTAAAAGAAATCGAGTTTGTCTGATCTGTTTTTTCTTGGCCTGCGTAGTTGATGGTGACGAGGTCTTCAGGCAGCATCAAATCGTTTTTGGGCATGCTGGGAGACAGGGTGATTCTGCCCGTCAGTCCCATCCAGTAAGTCATTCCACAGCCAATACCGAGCAAAATGAGACCGAGTTTGATGACGTAAATTGCACTGAGTGAGCGCTGGAGTGGGAAATTTGAGATGAATGAAAAGATGAGATACACGAAGAGCAAGGCAAAGGCGCCTAAAAAATACCACCGCCCATAAATCAGGCGGTAGGCGAATTCAGAACCGTTATAGTTTTCGGCCATGGTGCCAATGACCATGAGAATGATCAGCACACCTATTAAGACCAAGGCCCATATTTGGCCATTGATGAATTTTTTTAACCTGGGCCAGTTACCCCATGTTTTACCGGCCGCTGTTTCTGGCCTAGGGCCTAATGTTGAATCTTCCATACAAGATAAACTGTACCATACAAGATAAGTTGATGGGTTATGTAGATAAGAAAAGAATGGCGGCCGAGAAATTTCAAACTTTTCTTAATCATCGCAGGCGCCGGTACCACTAATTTGTGTAGCCCATGATGAAAGGCAAACACGCCTAAGAGACAGATGCCAAACCATGGCGTGAAGGGAATATAGTCCAAGGATTGATGGGGTAGGGAGAACCAATTTGGCCCAAGGTGAAAGACCCATTTGGTGATGGGGAGTATGAGTCCCACAATTAAAGATAGGATCGGTCTTCCCATGAAAGGCAGGATGGCAATAGAGCTTAAGGTAATACAGTGGAGGGTGCCAAAATAAATCCAGCGATCAGGCATATAAAGGTAAGTGACGAGGGAAACGGCAGCCGCTCCTCCAGCAACCTTGGCCAGTCGAAGAAAAAAAGGACGTTTTTTTAACTGCGGCCAGTGCCCCAAACAGCTCGACATCCCTACTGAAAAGAGAAATAAAAAGACGATGAGTCGAGGCAAAAACCACCAAAAAAAATCTTTTTGGAAATCAATATCGACAAAGTCAAACATCGCAAGGTCGTAAGAAAAGTGGAAAAAAATCATGAGGGCCACCGCAACTCCGCGTAGCTCATCCACAAAATCATAGCGGCCGCTTGGGGTTCCGGTTACTTTCGCTACTTTGGCCATAATGGTCCTCCCTGAAACAGGATAAAAAGTGGTCGATCACAAGATATGGTGAATTCCCCTCGGGCATAATTACTCAGACCACGACTTGAGAGCACTTCAAGAGGGGTGGATTCCTTGAGGGGATAGTCGATCTCGCCGTTTAAGGAAACATCGGTTTCCTGCAGGGCAATCAAGCTAAAAATGCCTTGATGAGAAAAGTGATAGGTGCCTTTTTGGATGGCCTGAAAATCTTTGTCAAAATAGGCCTGAGTGGGAACCTGTTGTCGCTGCAAAAAGTGGTGGATTTCCCCTAGATTGATCATTTCGTGGTCTTTCCGCCCGCCGATCAAACCTAAGAAGTAGATTTCCTCAATATGAGACGGGAGAAGATCAAGTCCCGCCCTGAGATCGCTCAGGTTTTTTTCCTTGGGTAATACAATATCGAGATGCCCGCTGAAACTGTCTCCATCCCCAATGGAAAGGCTTGGGTGCTGTTTAAAGTGCTGTTGGTGAGCGGCTCCTCCGTCAATGAAGAGCACTGGATAGGATGGCATAGGGAATTTTGCCGCTTCTCCGAGA
>JAHFAA010000336.1 GCA_023250775.1 Bdellovibrionales bacterium | reverse complement strand
GCAAACAAGCAAGATGTAGAAAGGCTTTATAGAAATCTCGTTGATGAACTTAACACCAAAGAGATGGCGATTTCACAAAAAAATAAATATAACGAGATAATCAAAAGCATCGACCTGGTCCAGTATAAGCAGGCAATTACAACAGAAGAATTAAGTCGTATCGAAACACAGCTGATAGAGATTAGAAAAGAGCAAAATGGAAATCGAATACAATAGTACTAAATGGTTTATCGCAGGAATTGCGGGGCTTTTAATATGGATATATTATTTTTTTCCACTTCTCAAAAATAAAGAATTGTTTTTACCCAGCAATGCCAAAAAAGGTTTCAGGCTTTTTTTTCGCATACTCGCATGTGCGGTAGGTGTGGTCGGCTGGGTCTATGTAACTTACTCTCTCACCTTACCACGAATTCCGATGGGGAAGGCCGAATCAAAAATTGAGGTGAATGATATTTTCATGGTCATGGATTGTTCACGATCGATGTTGGCAGACGATTTTGAGCCAAATAGATTTGAGGTAGCGAAACAAAAAATTATTGAATTCGCCGAACTCAGACCCAAAGATAGAATCGGAATCATTACATTTGCGGAAAAAATATTTACCCTTTTGCCACTCTCTACGGATATTGAGCTGGTGAAAAGAGTGGTACCTGAAATAAATATGGGTATTTTGGGAAATGGAACCAATATTGGTGATGCGTTAGGTGTCGCTGTTGCAAGGCTGACTAGTTCTCCCACAAAAAACAAGGTCGTTATTCTGCTAACGGACGGTGTAAGCAACGTTGGAAATCTCACTCCGCTGCAAGCAGCTGAAGAGGCTCGAGCGCAAGGAATAAAGGTTTATACAATAGGAATTGGGACTGATGGAAACGCAAGAATTCCAAGTTTCAGACCAGGACAATTTCAAAACATTCCTGGAGGTAGCATCGATGTTCCAACCTTAACCGAAATTGCAAAGATGACTAATGGAAAATTTTATTATGCAAAGGATGACACTTCCCTAGAGCAAGTATTGTCCGATATTAATAATTTGGAAAGAACTGAGATAAAAAAATCAGGAGTCGTTCTTTATAAGGAGCTATACTATAAATATCTTCTGATTGGATTTATCCTCTTGTTGACGAGTGAGATGTTTAGAAGGGTCTTTATTAGGGACGCCGTATGAAGTTGATGCGAACTGATATCCTTTTTTTATTCGCACTTTTGTTCAGTGTGTACGTCATATATTTTCTGCTTTTGCGAAATAGATTTTTCAATTTTGTTAAAGATCATTGGCTGAAAAAAGGTACCTTCTGGGACAAGATTCACTTGCTCTTTTACTTATCATTTTGGGTCATGATGATTATCGCAGTGGCCGATATTCGTGGGCCTGAGGAGAAAGTGAACGTCGAAGTACCCGATCAAAAGACGATAATCATCATTGATACCTCCTTAAGTATGCTGGTCGAAGACGTGCGACCATCACGATTGGAAAAGGCCATCATCGTTGCTCGCCACTTTGTAAAGAACACATATAATGGTCAGACGAGTATCGTTTTATTTTCTGATAATCAAAAAAAATATGTCCCTTTTACAGATGATATTGATTTGCTGGATGCAAAATTATCAGCGTTGAGTGATGGAAATATTGCCGGTGGTGGATCGAATCTTAACCAGGCACTCATGGAATCAATAGGCTATTTAAAAGAATTCAGCAATGGCGACCCAGTCGGAAATATTTTGGTTCTAACTGATGGTGAAGACCATGATCCGCTTAAGTTTAATGAAGCTTATGACAAAGTTGCGTTAGCGGTCGTTGGGGTCGGCACAGTTAGTGGTGGTCCAATCCCCCTGCGAGATGAGCAGAAACGCTTCATTGGTCATAAAGAAATCCATGGTGAAAAAATTATTAGTAAATTGGACGAGGAAGGGATAAAGGCACTTTCGAAAAATTTTAAAACGTTCCAATATTGGATTGCCACCTCATATTCGCTCCCTACCGATGAGATTAGTGATTTTTTTAATGCCAGCTACGAAAAACATCTTAAAGATGATTCAATGACCATGAGACCGGTATATTCACATTATGCAGTGGTGTTAGCGGTCGCTTTTATGCTGTTGTCAGTTGTCTTTTTTAATATGCGAACATTTAAAGCGATGTTCTGTTTCGCATTGATGACAATGCTTTGTTTCCCTGTTGCGAAGGCCACGGACGGGCGAGAGAGAAAAATAATTCAAGTGAATGAAAATGACCCTAACGTAGATCTGCTGGAAAAATTTAAAACGAAAAATATCACGCGAAATGAAAAAATTTTTTTAGCGAGTCAACTTCTCGAAAAGAACGATTACAAAAACGCGCAAATCATCTACGATGAAGTTGGTGTGAATACTCAAAGTGATTCATATAAAAATGTCTACAATTATGGCATTAGTCTTTTGGGAAGTAATGAAACCGAGAAGGGGTTAAATGTTTTAAAGACGTTGGAAGTGCAAGAAAAGGCTAAGGGAAATACCGAGCTAGCTGATAAAATAAATAGGAACGTCCTGCATTTTATGCTGCAGTCAATGAAACAAAAAGAGCAAAAACGCGAGCAAGAAAAACAGGATGAGGAAAACAAAAAGAAGAGCAAAGATCAGAAGTCAGGTAACGGTGAGGATAAAAAAGATAGCAAAGGCAATGGTCAAAATGATCAAGCTAACAATGGTCAGCAAGGGAAGCCCCAACAAGGCGAAAACGAGAAGGATAAAGATAAAGAGAAAAACAAAGATAAAAACGCCGAGCAAGAGAAAAAGGATCAAAACCCACCCGAATCCATGGCCGAGAAGGAAAAACGCGAGCGTCAAAGGCGTGCGCAGGTTAAGATTCCCGCCTTGCTCAAACAGTTATTGAGTGAAGATAAGAATTTGCAAAAAGCTATGTTTAACACGATGAATACAAAACAGCATCAACTACCGGAGAGCAAGGACTGGTGAAAATAATTATCATATTTATTTTTTGGACGTTTGCTTTTTGGTCACAGCTTGGAATTGCCGCAACAGTGACTGCAAAAATCTATCCCGAAAGTCCAATTGCCGGCGAGGTTTTTGAGTTGCGATTTGAGATAGAGGGTTCTTTTGATGCTGAGCCATTTATTTCTTTTGATAAATCTTCAATAGAGGTACTTGGCAAGAATGAACAGGGAGTGTCACTGTCTACAACCATCGTCAATGGAAGAATAGTTACAAGGAAAATCTCAAAATACGCTTACAGCCTAAAAGCAGACCGTGCTGGAAGTTTTCGCATTCGGAATATCAAAACTGTTATCGACAATGAGGAAATTAAAAGTGCTGATATTCTTGTAAATGTTTTGCAAGAAAAAAAAGAGCCCGAAGATGCATTTTTAAAGGCCGAGATAGACAAGAGTGAAGTTTATGTCGGTGAAGCAGTTCGCGTCGATTATTATCTTTATTACCGAGTTTTTGTTAGATCTCAGGAAATTAGAGAGTTTCCAAAATTGAATGGATTTATTAAACGCTTTTATATGCCAAACGAGGCCCCCGTCAGGGTTGAGCACGGTGGTGAAATCTATCAAAGATCGGCGAAATATTCGGCAATTCTCTTTCCAGAGAAAGAAGGAGAACTCACCATAGATCCATTGAAAATAAGTCTTGATCAGGAAATTAAGCGTGGAAATTCTCAACTCTTAGGGGCGTATGGATTTTCTATGGGACAGTTTCGTCCAAGAAATTTGTCGAGTGATAAAATCTCAGTCAAAACCATCCCACTTCCAACCGACAAGCTGCCTAAAGATTTCATAGGTCTCGTTGGCAACCACAAATTTAATTTTAAAATCGATAAGACCAAATTTCTTATTAATGAACCTATTGAGTTTTCTCTCGAGATTGAAGGGAATGGCGCCCTGGAGAAAGTCGATGAACCAATATTTTATAGCGATAAAAATCTAGAAAAATTCGATACAAAATCGGATCTAGTGGAGCTTTCGCCTGGGCTTTCAAAGAAAATCTTTAGTTATACTTATTTGGGACGTGGGCCTTTGAAAATCGAAGAGTCAAATGCATCATTAAGTTATTTTGATCCCAAGTCTCGGCAATATGTCGAATACAAGTTCAAGCTACCGGCCATTGAAGTTATAGGAACTGCAATGGCGACCAACTCGAATCTGGAAAAGAAAACACAGGTACAGGATGCGCATAACGATCAGATTATTCCAACGAAAAAAAATGATTTCATTCCTCCAGCTCAGAAAATTATTCTTGCACCGATTTTTTCTGATTCTTGGTCCACAAAACTGCAAAGCATCTCTTTTATAAATAAGTGTCTTTTGTCTTTGCATTTAATTGTTTTGTTACTTCTCGCAAATTCTTTTCGAAAGCAAGGTAATATTACTGCTACTCAGTTTGACTCATTAATTCGCAAACTTAAAAAAGGGGATATGACTTATAATCAATTCTTGTCACTGATGGATTTTTTCAGAACATCCCATAATGATTCAATTGAGCAGGTTATCAATAGAATGAACATAACTTCTGAGGCCAAAACCTCCTTAAAAGGATATCTTAAAAAATTAGAAAAGAATTTTTATGATCTCAATGGGTCGAGCTCTAGTGTTAAGTTTGAAAAAAAATACATTGGACAAATCAAAAAGCTAGGACCAGTGAATGGATATATTACAGAGTCTTGAATCTTTTCGTGGGCAAGACATTGCTTTGACGATCGGCAATTTTGACGGCGTTCATCTAGGACATCGGGAATTTATTCTTGCATCTTTGCATGATAGCGCTCGGCTACATTTACCATTTGTAGTTTTG
>JAHFAA010000335.1:3203-4812 GCA_023250775.1 Bdellovibrionales bacterium | reverse complement strand
TTTTTTTAAGAAAAGACCAACCCGTACCAATGCCCACAAAATTGATATCAATAGAAATTTTCCGACCGTGGACTGGTCCTCAAAGGCACTCAAATATTGGGCCTCTCATTGTGGCAAAGATCCACGCCGTTTTCCTGGAGAAAAATCCTTGAGCGAACCTGAGGTTCTTTTTCAGGTGAATCTTCTGATTCGATACTCGCCGAGTAAAATTATTGCAGTTCATGCGCCACTTACCATGTTGGATTATGATGGCCCCAAGGATATGAAATCGGCATTGGGGGCCTCAGGCAAATCAGGCAACCAAGCAACTGAACTCCTGATTCAAATGAGTCAAAAGGCCAAAGGGTACAGAATCATCAATTACCCTTTTTATCCTGGTTCACTTGGCAACTACGCCGGAAACGAACGCAATATTCCTACCTATACAATTGAATTACCCAGCTCCAATCCTTCCAAGAGTGTTGAGTATTGGGGACTGTTTCGTGCCGCTATCGAAGAAGCGATTCAAAAAGACTTGAGAAAAGTTCTCGGGGAAAAGACTGTCAGTCAGGCCCCGTCAAGCCAGGATATGGTTCTGGGTGCCCAGTTAGAGGAAAATAAATCCCCCTCAGTTGAAGGCAAGGCCGTAACTCATTAAAACCAGGTTTGATCTTCCCCACCGCCCAAAAAATAAGGCATTTTATTAAAACTTCTCTCCAGAGGTGCCGATAAGCTCATAAGTTATTAAATAAGGAAGTCTTATGCTTGCGAGTTTATCAGAATTTAAGTTTTATCAGAGTTTTCGTATTTCCGTTGAACAGAGCGATAATTTGCGCTGTCTGGTGGAAAGAGAAGATGAAGCGGGACGTACCGTCTATTTGGAAGATGCACGTCTCATCGATATATCAGTTACAGGTCTTGGATTGGCCACCAAAGAACGTATTTCCGTCGGTGTCATTCTCAGCCTTTCCTTGCAGTTTAAAAAAATGCATCTGGACCTCACGGGAAAAGTGGTGAGGGCCTTCAGCACCTCAGTAGGGGATGATGAAATTATTTATGGCGTCGAGTTGGGCGAAGAAAAAAGTGTTCGCAAATTTCTGGAACAGTATATTACTTCATTTTCTTCCGACCGTTTAAGAGACAGCTTGATCGAATGTGCCCTCAAGGAAAAGTACACCAAGGCCTCTGAGGGATTTGAAATGTTCTCGCTCCTCCTTTCTCTCTTTAAGGACATTACGCACTTTGGAGATAAAGAAGGATTTCTGCAAAATATGTTGGAAGAGGTGGTGCGCATTCTCAATGCTCAACGCGCCTCTATCTTTCTTATTAATCCCGATTCAAATGAGCTAGAGGCCATCTGCGCTCTGGGTGTGGCCAAAGAGGAATTACGTTTTGATTATCGTTTAGGCATTGCCGGTTCGGTCTTCACCACAGGTGTGGCACTCAATATTGATACGGGCATGGATTCTTCACGCTTTAATGAAGACTTTGATAAACGCTTTGGTTTTGAAACCAGATCCATTATTTGTCATCCCATTCACAACAGGGAAGATAAAATTATTGGGGTTATAGAGGTTATTAACAAACGCAATCAAGATCGTTTTACCGTGGAAGATGAAAAGACCATGAA
>JAHFAA010000335.1:0-3193 GCA_023250775.1 Bdellovibrionales bacterium | reverse complement strand
ACCATGAAAGTTTTGGCCCTGGTTTTTTCTTCCGTCTTTCATAACTACAATCCCATTTCAGTTAATTCTCAGATTCGTCGTTTCAGTATGCCTCACGATCGTGAATATGCCATTATTGGAAAAACCTCTCATGTGAATTCTCTCCGCGGGACTATCTTAAAGGTTAAAGATCTCGACGTTCCTGTTTTGATCCATGGTGAAAAAGGCGTCGGCAAAACACTTTTTGCCAAGATTCTTCATAATGAAGGTCGGCGCGGCCTGAGTACCTTTGAATATGTTGACTGTGCCGAAAAAGATTTCGCCAAAATTGAGGATCAGCTTTTTTCAACCGATGCCGCTCGCTGCAAATTGCTCAAATGTCAGGGCGGTTCTATTCTTCTACGTGAAGTGTGCGGACTTCCCCTTGAGATGCAAAAACGCTTAGTAAATATTTTAAAAGATCGCCATATCCCGGGGAGCAAGATTAGTTTGGATGTTCGAGTGATTGCCACCTCCTCGGAAGATTTAGGCACGATGGTGGAAAAAAGCGAATTTATGCTCGAACTGTATGAGCATCTATCCAGGGCCTTTGTGCAGATTGATCCTTTGAGAAGAAGAGTGGATGATGTGCCTTCACTCGTCGATTATTTTTTGAAAAAAGAATGCAAACAGCAAGGTCTATTGCTTAAAAACTTTTCTGAAAAGGCCATGGAGAGGCTTGCCTCCTATGATTGGCCAGGAAATATTCAAGAACTAAAACTGTGTGTGGAGCGGGCCGTGCTCTACAACCCAAAGAATCATATCATTCCTGATATTGAGTTAGAAAATTCGGCCACTCCGCTTTTTGATGTCTCTTATCGAAAACGGATCTTTGGTGAGACTCCTTTTGTCGACGATTATCGAATTCCTTTGAAAGATCGCCTGGCCTTAGTGGAGCGCGAAATGATTTTGGCCGAGATCAAAAGAAACAGCGGTAATAAATCGAAGGCCGCCAAGGAAATGGGAATCAGCCGTGAGGCCTTACGCAAAAAACTTTTAGTCAGCCAGCAAGTCGTGGCCGATTTAGGGAAGGCCGGTGTTAAGGTGAAAGTTTCAAGCTTGGCCGAAGTCGAAGGACTCGAGGGTATCAAAGATGAGGCCACCGAGACTACGGCGACCAATGAAACGACACCAGCAAAAGAAACCACCGATGGACCTACTGGCCAAGTACTGCCTTTCAAAAAAGTTGCTTAGAAGCGCTTAAGTACAAGTCATTCTTTGCCGTGATCGCAAACCATCATGCAATGGTCTTAAGTGTTTTGCCATTTTTGTCGATTAAACAAAAAAGATAATCATGCATAGGAGATTCCCCCTTGGGTTTCTTTGAAGTTCTAAAAGTACAGTTGGGCCTGAAAGATCTGATCGACATGATCATCGTTGCCATCGTCATCTATCAGTTTTTGGTCATGTCCAAAGGTACGCGTGCTGTTCAGATTATGATCGGCGTTGCCATTCTCTCCGTCTTTTATTGGTTTGGCGCCCAATATGAATTGCATACTCTCAACTGGCTACTGAATAATTTCTTTGACTCCTTCATCATCATCTTGGTTATTTTATTTCAAGATCAGATTCGCTCAGTTCTTGCTTCTATGGCCGGACAGGGAAGAATTTTCGGGGGACTCCATCGGGAGAAGCTGGCGGAAGAGTTAGATGAAGTGATTGAGGCCGTGGTTGCCATGTCTCGTGAAAAAATTGGCGCCCTGATTGTCTTTGAACGTGCCCAAGGCCTGGGTAATTTTATTGAAACAGGTACGACCTTACAGAGTAAGATTCATTCAGATTTGGTCTACGCGATTTTTCAATCCAAGGCCTCGATTCACGACGGCGCCATGATTATTAGTGACGGTCAAATCGCTTCTGTCGGGTGTTTTCTTCCCTTGGCAAAAGACATCGAAATTGATCGCCATTATGGCACTCGTCATCGTGCCGCCATCGGTATCACCGAAGTCACCGATGCGGTGGTAATCGTGGTCTCAGAGGAAACCGGCTATATTAATTTATGTCTCAATGGTGAATTTCACTTGGTGGCCGACGCCAAAAAATTGCGCATCTATTTAAAGCACTTGTGGGCCAACAACGATCTGTCCCATAATATTGCAGATTTTTTTCAGGAGAGCGGAAGATAAATGGCCCTGAACAATGTTAAAAATATTCTGCAAAATAAACGCTTTTTAAAAGTGTTTTCATTTTTTGTGGCCGTTGCCTTGTGGTTGTTTGTCACGAGTTCAAGGCCAGTCGTTCAAGAAGAACAGGTGGGAATGAAACTCATTTTACCCGACGATCAAAGTCTTTTGGAAGAAACGACTCCACTTGTAGTTCATCTACGTCTGCAAGGTGCGCGCATCTATCTGCAGGGGATTCAGACGGAATATTTAAGGCCGGTCATCAATTTGGCGCGACCGGAGTTTAGTGGCAAGACTGACATTGAAATTAATCTCAAAGACAGTGATTTTTACTTACCGTTTGGAGTGACTTTGGTGGATTTTAAGCCGAAGACCTTCAAAATTCGTTTAGATAAAAAGCTGATCAAGAAGGTGATGATTCGACCCGTCTATCAAAATAAGATTAGTGAGGGATACAAATTAGTTGAACAAAAACTTACGCCAACTGAGGCCATCGTTGAGGGGCCAAAAGAGATCTTGAAGAATATTGAAGTTGTGCTTACTCATCCGATTGATTTGAGCGGCCCTAAAGGACAAGGCGAGTTTGCCGTTCCCCTAGAATCATTAGGCAGCAAGATTGCTATTACAACCCCCAGTGTGCCTGAAGTCACTTTTCGCTATGATGTTCGGCCAGTTTCATCAAATATTGAGTTCAAGGATATTCCGATTCGTTTTCTATCTAGCAGCACGAAATTTCATGCTGACTATTACTATGTCAACGTTAAGGCCTTTGCTCCCAATAAGGGCGGGGTTTTCAGCGCGTCAAACATTCAGGTCGTGGCCGACATTCCCGAGGGACAAAAAGGCGATCTTTGGATCGAATTGAAGGCCAATCTACCTCCTGGGATGCAACTTCTCGAACTTCGGCCATCTAAAATTTTTGTTAGAGTGAAATGATATAAATTATCTGCTATCTTCTTTAGACACTCACTTTGTGTCTGAGGTTAAGATATGAACGCTCGCAAGCTTTTTGGTACGGATGGTATTCGAGGAAGGGCCAACGTTTATCCTAT
>JAHFAA010000334.1 GCA_023250775.1 Bdellovibrionales bacterium | reverse complement strand
GATACAATAAATTTAGAATTGTACCAATCTGCACTTTCGGCCACATCAGTTTGCTCGCCCCAAATTTCAGGAAATGAATTTGGAAGATCACAGTACCAATCATAAAAACTTAAATTCACACCACCCATTAATTGTAGAAATCGCGAGCCGGCAGCGTAGCTGACCATCGACATCGCGGGAATTGGAGAAAATCCAATGATCCGATCAGGGCCATACTTTTTGATGGTAGAGATATTGGCAACAGCGATGATTTCAAGAGCATCTTCCCATGCAACTCTTCTAAAGCCGCCTTTTCCACGGGCCCTTTGATATCTGGCCCTTTTTTCCGGGTCAGACTGAATATTATCCCAGGCCTTAATCGGGTCACCAACGCGTGCCTTTTCATCGCGATACAAATCAAACAGTGAGCCTCTCATTAAAGGATACTTAACTCGGATCGGACTATATAAATACCAGGAAAAAGAAATTCCTCTTTGGCATCCTCTGGGTTCATAGGGGGGAAGTGATTTTTCTAGCTCTGGATAATCGAGCGCCTGTGTTTCCCAGACTACAATTCCATTTTTTACATAAATATTCCAGCTACAACCGCCAGTGCAATTCACACCATGGGTGCTGCGAACTACCTTATCATGCTGCCATCTATTACGATAAAACTCTTCCCATTTTCTCGTTTGGGGACTTACGATCTCTTCAATCCAGCTCATTTTTCTTCTCTATTGTTAATTATTAAATAAATAATTCAAACTCTTAATCTTTTTGCAGCACTTTCTTTTGTCTGGCAAAAATATCACTTCTCACACCTTTCTTGCGGGGATTTCGCCAGAAAACAAAACTGATGACGACAAGACCACAAAAGATGATGAACCCACCTAAAAAAAGCAAACTAGGGTATTGCCTAGACCTTGAAAAGAGTTGATTCTCCTTTACCACTTTTAAAAACAGCTCCAGATTACTCTTTTCAGTCAAGGTCAGCTCATGCGTTTTATAGGCGTTAATCATGGCCGGCATCGATGTTGCCATCGTTTGAACGATCCCAGGAGCGTAAGAAACAGACAAATCCTTGGCCAATGTTCCTCCAAAAAAGACTTTGTCTTCTTTTACACTATGACACGAAATACAACTTGGGCCTCCGTTAGTTAGGGGCACTTCGCCGGTAAATAAATTTCTGCCGACATCATATGTTGGCACGAACGCTGGCACCACGTCCGTTCCACCGGAGACACTTCCCCCCCCGGCACCGCCTGGATTATTTAAATAACTTATTAATGCATTTAATTCCGCTGGGGTAAAAGAATGGGAGGGCATTGGCATTTTCCCGTTCTCAAGAAAAACTTTATTGGCATCTTTATCTCCTGAAGCGATGAACTCAGTGGAGTTTGTGATAAATCTCGCCAACCAGTCCAAGCTTCTTTTTTTCGTTATATTAACTAAATCAGGGCCAACTTTTTTTCCTCCGTTAATCGTATGGCAAGCCAAACAATTTTTTTCGAAGATTGCCTTGCCGTCCTGAGCATAGGCAGCTCCTAAAGAGGATAACAAAAGGATCAAGCTTAATTTAACGTACATCATATTCTCTATTCCCTATTAGTAATTAATGTGACTCATGCAATGCGCTCTCCATCAGATATGGATGTTTTTTGGGGATAATATTCGCCCTCCCCAGTGTCTTAGCGACAAGCCAGATAAACAACCCATAAAATCCGATAAAGGTTCCCAGCTCAACTGCTCCGATGGCATTGACACCGGTTAGACCTGGCATCACTTGAAGATAGATATCAAGCCAGAATCCAACCAACAGAATGCTCGAAGTAAACATAAGAGCATTAATATTTTTTGCAATTTTATTGGAGAGAAGAAAAAGAAACGGGAAGAGCCAATTGACACCTAAATCGAGAAGAAAAAGCGTCTTCCACTCACGTCCCAATCTTAGGGAATAATAAACCGTTTCTTCTGGGATATTTGAAAACCACATTAGGAAATACTGACTAAACCACATATAGCCCCAGATCATCGATAAGATGAATAAATAGCGGGAAAAATCATGAAGATGCGAGTCCTTGAGAATTGGGAGATGACCTCTCTTATATAAAAGAACAACCAAAAGTATAATCGCAGCAGAGGCATGATAAAAGGCCGATACAAAGTTTTTAACAGCAAAAATTGTGCTGAACCAGTGAGCATCAATTGACATGATCCAATCAAAAGTAGCGAGGGAGAAAGTAAGTGCCAGGACAAAAATAAGTACCTTCGAATAGAACTCACTTTTTATAAAGCTGACCATCCCACCTTGACTGTCTTCTTTTAGGGACAGTCTTCGCAATAAAGTCGTCAATATAATCCACGACACCAGAAAAATCGTTGCTCTTATTATATAGAATGTAAAATTAAGATAAGGAGCTTTATGTTGTAGAAGCTGATCTTGCCTGACGATGACCTCATGACTCCAGTGATAAAGGGAGTGCGTCCCAAAGGCGATCATGGCCATGATGAAAAGAGCAATGACGGGGAGTGGCCCTGTGAGGGCCTCAGGAATACGCTTGAACATTGCGGACCAGCCAGACTGTGAAATATTTTGGATCGCAGCAAAAAAAGCTGCGCCGATCATAAGGGAGAGAAAATAGTAGTTACAGATGAGAATATTTCCCCAACCTCGGGTGGGATTTTGCATCATGCCAAACCAGGCCATGGCAAAACCGATGATAACCAGCATCAGTGAGAGAACGGTGAGCTGCACAGGCACCTCGAAAGTTTTGATTTCCTTTAGTTTTGATTCCAGAGCGTGGTCTATTTTCATATTGATTTTTTTTCCCTGACTATTTGCCTTTTAGTTCACCTTTAATAAATCGCACCAGTCTCCAGCGATCAGCCGGTTTTATTTGCCAATTAAAAGAGCCCATAAAACCAGACACGGATCCCAAGGTTATGATGTGGAAAATTTCTCCATCGGGTTTGTTTTGCACATAATCATCATGTAACGGAGTGACACGCTTTTTCACCTTCTTGGTGGTGACTAAGCGGCCATCACCTCGGCCCGTGTCACCGTGGCATTGAGCACAGTACAGCTTATATACCTCTTTTCCTGCGGCCCATTGCTCGGGCGTATCAGGAACTGGATTGACTAGCTCTTTGCCTGCCCTCTTTTGCTCGTTCAAAGTCTTGTCATAGGCATAAGGAACAAATTCTCTGGGAATGGCACCTTTGGCAGGAAGCTGTGCCGTTTTTCCATCAGCGAAATTAGGATTTTGCGAGTAATACTCATAAGCGACAGGCTCACTCATGTCGTTAAAATAGGTGAAGCCCGGATCACTGCGATCATCCCTGCTACACCTGGCAAGAGTAAAAAACATGCCGGGAATTAACCAAGCTAAAACACTTCGATCCATTATCGCTCTTATTTTTTTTGGTAAGTTCTTCATATGCTTTCTATGTTTTTTTTCTCATTCAGATATTTGGCACCTGAGTCTGTGAGCAATAACTTCAGTTCACTCAACTCTTTTTCTGTAGAGTCCGGTTTGATTTCAATAACGATCGAATATTTGTCATCTGTGTTGCCGACATGACCAAAAATCGGCGGTTTTCCAGGAAACAGATTTTGCCTTAAGAAAAACGAAATAACTGAAAGAATGATCCCTGCATTTATGGTCATGACAAACATAATGACAATAAACGAAAGCGAAAGGGGAGGTTTGCCCCCCACTCGAATAGGAAAGTCAATGACAGAGGTCCAATAGAGGAATGCAAATGTAATCACCATCCCAGAAAAGCCAAAAAGAGTTGCAAGGTAAGGAAATCTTGTGCTCAGTTCCAGTTGATGAAATACTTCGGGAATAGGATACGGAGTGAAAATATTTTTAATCTTAATATTTTTCTCTTTAATTATTTTTATAGCGCTCATGAGCAACTCTTCGCTCACATATGTCCCGACTAAATTTGTAGATTCCACTGTTTTAAGCATCTATTTCTTACCTTTCGTCACTTGTCGATTTTAAGATTCCCTTAACTTCACTAATGGCAATCATCGGAATAAATTTAAAGAAGGCCAGCAAGAAGAGAAAGAAAAGTCCCAAGGTTCCAGCGTAAACTCCAATTTCAACGATTGTGGGAGAATAGTCAGACCAATTTACCGGCAAAAAATCTTTTGAAAGGGATGTTACAATAATAACGTATCGCTCAAACCACATCCCAAGATTGATGAAAAGTGAAATCACAAATACGGCAGTCATATTTTGTCTGATTTTTTTAAACCAGAAAAGCTGCGGAATAAGAGCATTACATGAGACCATGCCATAAAAGGCAATAACATAATCTCCTGTGATTCTGTTTTTGAAGAAGGTGTAAAATTCATATTCGTTTCCAGAATACCAGGCAATAAATATTTCTGTCGCGTAGGCCGTCCCCATGATTAAGCTAATGAAGACTAAAATCCTTGCTATGGCATCAATGTGAGAAGACGTTACATAATCTTTCAGGTTGTAAAATTTTCGAATAAAGATCATGAGTGTTAGGACCATCCCAAAACCGGAAAAGATAGCACCGACAACAAAATAAGGTGGAAAAATCGTGGTGTGCCAGCCTGGCATTACGGATGTTGCAAAATCCATCGACACAATCGAATGAACCGAGATAACAAGTGGGGCCGTGAGCCCACCTAAGATTTGTGAGAGAGCTTCGTAGCGCAGCCATCCTCGAGCGGAACCCACCCAGCCAAAACTGAGAATCCCATAAATCTGTTTTTTAATTTTTGACGGAGTCGAGTCGCGCATGGATGCAAAATCGGGAATCATTCCCACATACCAGAAGATGGCCGAGGCCAT
>JAHFAA010000333.1 GCA_023250775.1 Bdellovibrionales bacterium | reverse complement strand
TCGTGATGCCGCAGCTATGCCTGTCGACAAGGTCGGGCTTGCCGCTTTCTTAAACGAAAGACCTGTTATTGATGAAGTAAAAATTTCAGACAAGATCAAGACCAAAGTTAAAGCATTGAGGGCCTTTCAATGAAAATTAAGTATTTTCTTGGCCTTGTTTGCATGTTGATGAGTACCGCCGCCTGGCCTCAAACGCATATGAACTTGCCTGGTGTAAGTATTAATATGGGTCAGGGAGCCGATCTGGTCGATACCATGCAATTGATGGCGCTGTTTACTGTTTTGACTTTGGCCCCCGCAATTTTAATTTTGTGTACCTGTTTTACCAGAATCATTGTTGTTTTGGCCTTTACCAGACAGGCCTTGGGCACTCAGAACATGCCACCCAATCAACTTCTTGTCGGCCTTGCAATTTTTCTCTCAGTTTTTGTCATGCGAGATACGGGAACTTATATCTATGATCATGCTGTTTCTCCTTATCTTGAGAAAAAAATTACAACGACAGTGGCCTTAAAAGAAATTGAATTTTCTCTGCGCCAATTTATGGGTAAGCAAGTTCGGAAAACTGATATCGCGCTTTTTTACGATATCACTGGAGCCACGCCCCCAGGGACCGTGGATGATGTTCCCATTCATTTTCTGGTTCCCGCTTTTATTATTTCTGAATTAAAGACTGCCTTTCAAATTGGGTTCCTGCTTTATATCCCATTTTTGATTTTGGATATGGTCGTGGCCTCCGTGTTGATGGCCATGGGGATGATGATGTTGCCGCCCGTAATCGTTTCATTTCCTTTCAAACTATTACTTTTTGTTTTGGTTGATGGCTGGCAGCTGGTGACTGGTGCGATTCTCCGTTCGTTTAACATTTAAAAATGAGAGGGCCCTATGGATTTTGATAACGTTATTGAGATAACAAATCAGGGAATGAAAATAGGGTTACTGATTGCCGCCCCAATGTTGATTGGCGCCCTCATTACCGGTGTTCTGGTTTCACTTTTTCAAGCGGTGACGCAAATTAATGAACAGGCCTTGGCC
Organism: Bdellovibrionales bacterium; assembly: GCA_023250775.1. Taxonomy (GTDB): domain Bacteria; phylum Bdellovibrionota; class Bacteriovoracia; order Bacteriovoracales; family Bacteriovoracaceae; genus GWA2-49-15. The sequence continues at coordinate 3,789 of JAHFAA010000333.1, read as the reverse complement.
TTTATCCCAAAAATTTTAATTGTCGGTGGCGCTCTGGTTATTTTTGGCCCATGGATGAGCGATACCATGACCTCTTATACGCATGATCTGATAACCAATATTCCAAACTTTATTCATGGATGGTGATAACCTGTCATGATTAGTTTTCAGATTGTCGATCTCGAACTTCTTATTGCTTTTTGGCTGTGCTTCATAAGATGGAGTACTGTTCTGCTACAGATGCCAATCTTTGATGATGTTTCAGTTCCAGTGGTGGTTAAAGTTTTATTCTCACTTATCATTTCATACTGTTTTTTTGAAAATGTTCAAAACCCCGTGCTGGCCGATATTCAACAATATGGTCTGAATAATTTAGTTTTTCTCACGATTGGCGAGGCCATTATCGGTTTGGCCATCGGTTTTCTTGCCAATTCATTTTTGACCATCTTTCACTCTGCCGGAACATTGATGGCGCAACAAATTGGCTTCGGTGCTGTTCGCTATTTTGATCCCAATATGGGTGGGCAAACCGGCCCTTTGGAAAAAATTATTTCTTGGACCATTCTGATCATGATCCTTACCTCGGGTGCCTTGTTGCCAATTTTCAAGGGAATCTATTCTTCTTTTTTTACGATTCACATCGCAACTTTTTTTACCGCGCCAAAAAGACCGGAGCTTGTGCTGGAAATTTTTAAATCACTTTTTTCGGCCTCCTTGTTTTTGGCAACGCCAGTACTGATTACAAACCTGGTGAGTGTGGGCGTGATCGGCATTATCGCAAGATCAGTTCCGCAAATGAATATCCTTGTGGTCAGCTTCATTATCAACATCGTTTTGGGATTATTGGTGATTATCAATACGTCACATGAATTCTTTAATGTCGGTTTTAAACTTTATACAGATTTTTTAGGAACGTGGTTTCAGCTTATTAGCTAGGGATGTAGATGGCAGAGAATTTTGAGAGCGATTCCGATAAAACCGAAGAGCCCTCCGCGCATAGGCTGGAGGAGTTCCGCAAGCGTGGTGAGGTCGCTTCTTCTCGCGAGCTGACGTCGGCCCTGGTTTTAGGCGGCACGCTTTTGGCGCTTTCCTTGAGTTTGGCCTATCTCTACGAAGAATTTACGGCATTTTTTGAATGGATTTTCTCTTTAAATGTAGAGACGGCCTTGAGTGAAGAGGGCAGAAAAATTCTTCTGACGAAATCAGTGATGTTGATGGTGAAAGGTGCAGCTCCGGTATTTGGTGCCGCGATCGCTATTAGTATTTTATCCAATATCGTGCAGGTTGGAATGTTGTTCGCTCCTGAAGTTTTGACACTTAAACTTGAGCGTATTAATCCTCTGACAGGCTTCAAGAAATTGTTTACCTTCAGGTCGATTGTTGAGGCCTTGAAGGCCTTGTTTAAATTTATTATTATTTTTTCTATCGCCTACCTTCTGCTCAAAGATGAGTTCTATAAAGTTTCGGGCCATCTCCAGATAGATCTTATTGAGTCTTTTGTGCTGGCCAAAGTTTTGATTTTTAAGGTCGCCTTTGCCATCATTTTTGGCCTTTTGGCGCTCGGTGGACTTGATTTGGTCTACCAAAAAATGAGTTATCGAAAAAAACTCATGATGACGAAGGAAGAGGCCAAGCGCGAACATAAAGAGCAAGAAGGTTCTCCAGAAATTAAGCAAAGAATCAAGACAATTCAGCGCCAGATGGCTCAAAAACGCATGATGTCCGATGTGCCTAAGGCCGATGTTATTGTAACCAATCCGACGCACATCAGCGTGGCCTTGAAATATGATCCCCTTACGATGGTTTCCCCCATTGTGCTGGCAAAAGGGCCGGATCATTTAGCATTTAAAATAAGAGAGATTGCCGCAAGTCACGGAATTCCAATAGTGGAAAATATTGCGCTAGCGAGGACTTTGTATAAAACGGTTAAAATAGGTGAAGTAATACCTCGGTCGCTCTACAAGGCGGTCGCAGAGGTACTGGCCTTTGTCTATAAGTTGAAACGAAAAAAGAAGGCCGTGGGGTAAGTAGAAAATGGATTTGGTGATCAGTCGTTTTCGTGATTTCTCAAAAAACTCGGAGCTTGTCATAGCTTTCGGGTTATTACTTGTTTTGGGTGTCATGGTCATTCCAATGCCGGCCATGTTGCTTGATGTTCTGATCGCTTTCACGCTGTCGTCTTCCATCATTATTCTTTTGATGTCGGTCTATAGTAAAAGACCTCTTGATTTCTCAACCTTTCCTTCAGTGCTGTTGATGGTGACCTTGTTTCGTCTTTCTATCAACGTCGCTTCCACTCGAGTCATCTTGCTTCGAGGTGGAACTGACGGGACTCATGCTGCGGGAGAAATTATTCGTGCCTTCGGTGAATTCGTTGTCGAGGGAAACTATTTTGTTGGTATCGTCATCTTTTTTATCCTCGTCATTATTAACTTTGTGGTTATCACAAAAGGTGCCGGTCGAGTCGCTGAAGTGGCCGCTCGATTTACCTTGGACGCCATGCCCGGTAAGCAGATGGCCATCGATGCCGATTTAAATGCCGGATTGATCAATGACAGCGAGGCCAAGCTTCGTCGTAAAGAGATTGCAGAGGAAGCGGATTTTTATGGTTCCATGGACGGTGCTTCGAAATTCGTTCGCGGTGATGCAATAGCGGGACTCTTGATTACCGCCCTCAATATTGTGGCCGGTATCATTATCGGCGTCGCCCAAAACAATATGGACTTTATCGAAGCTGGTCGCACTTTTACTTTGTTAACGGTGGGTGACGGTCTGGTTTCTCAAATTCCAGGACTCATCATCTCAACCGCCGCCGGTATTTTGGCCACTCGTAACGCCAACGACGGAGCTCTCGGCAATCAGATGGCCAAGCAATTTAAATTTCAACCGCGGGCCATTTATATGGCCGCTGGGGTTTTACTGATTTTCGCCCTGATTCCCGGTCTGCCAAAAATTCCTTTTATCCTCGTTGGAGGAGGATTAGGTTTTGTCGCTTTTAAGATGGAGAAAACAAATAAAAAAGATGCCGAGACAGCTAAAACAAAAGAGGTGGAGGAGAAGAAGACCACACCTGATAATTTAGAATCTCTTTTGAATCTTGAATTAATCGAATTGGAAGTGGGCTACGGACTTGTCGATCTGGTGGATTCTGCCCAAAAAGGAGATTTGCTGGAACGAATTACTCATATCAGAAAACAATTTGCGCTTGATTGGGGGATCATCATTCCCTCTGTTCGAATTAAGGATAATTTGGAACTTCGTCCCGGCGGATATGTTCTTAAGATCAAGGGCGTGATGGTGGCCAAGGGTGAATTGGTGACCGATCATTTCTTGGCCATGGACCCAGGTACGGTGGTTGAAAAACTACCAGGCATTGAAACGAAAGAACCTGTTTTCGGCCTGCCTGCAATCTGGATTACGGAAGATCAGAAGGAAGAGGCCCAGTATAATGGCTACACTGTAGTTGATTTATCGACTATTGCCGCCACCCACTTGACGGAAGTTCTGAAAACCAACCTGCATGAATTGTTTGGCCGACAAGAATTAGTAAGAATTCTCGACAATTTTAAGGAAACTTATCCTAAAATAGTAGCTGATTTGATTCCTGACATTTTACCGTTGGGAACAATTTTAAAAGTGTTACAAAGCTTGCTTAGAGAAGGAGTCTCTATTCGCGACCTGAGAACAATACTTGAATCTTTGGCGGAACACGGCCCATCTTTGAAGGATGCTGATGGGTTGACTGAGTTGGTGCGCCAGGCGCTTTATCGCACAATCACAGAAGGCATAAAAAGTGATCAAGGCGATATT
>JAHFAA010000332.1 GCA_023250775.1 Bdellovibrionales bacterium | reverse complement strand
TCACCTACTATTTGGGTTAACACTTGGACAATTTTTCCTGGGACTCCGTAATAGCAGAGGATTTATTGCATCACGGCTGCTGGGATTATTTCGTTATTTTGTCGGAGTCGTAACAGGCCCTTTTATTATCTTTGATCTTCCCATTTTGTTTAAGATGAAATCACTCAAAGAGTTGGTGAGTTTTAATACCCTGATCCGACGATCGATTCGAGGGCTGCCGATCGAGATGGTTACGATTTTTGTTTTTTCCTGTACCAGTATTTTTGGCATCGGAACTTTCTTTTATTTTTTGAAGGAAAAAAACGAACAAAATCTTTTTCTGCTGCCTACGAGTAATCTCGGACAAGTGATGGCCCCGCTCTTGGAAAAAATTAATTTTTATTCAAAAGAACTCTATACCATTAATCGTGAAACCATCATTTATGATTGGCATCCTATAAAAGTTGGAACGTTGTCAGGCGAGGCGACATCTTATACGCTTCGGGCCTTTGTGCCACAAATGGTAGAAAAATTTGAGAAACCTGGCGTTCTCTATACGATGCACTGGCTGGAGATTCCACAGGACGCTCACGTGCAGCTTGCGCTTGGAGAAGGGAGAATCTTGACCCTGAAAGGGCCGCTGAAAATGGTTGTTGATCAGATGACTGGCTCCAAAGAGTTTATTGTCTATTTAGATAAAGGGGTCGTGACTTGTGAATCTAAAATTACTGGAGAGAGTATCTATCTGATTGCCGGTGATGGACTCTTCGATATAAGTGAAGGTCGGGCCTTGGTGGCGAGTGCAGACTCTGCTGCACTTTTGATTACGTTTGTCGGAACACATCATCTTTCTCATATTCAAGGGATGGATTTAAAAGTTTTTTCCAGCATTCAAAAAGCGCGTGATATCTTAGGCAAGATGGTCTCTTCTGGTAAATTTATCAGACCAACCAAAGCGGGTTGTGTCTCTACCATTGTAAAAGGACAGAAGGCCCCTTCACTGCCGGTGCGTTTGCATCCAGATCAGTTTGCTTTGATGGCCAATACGGCGAAAATGCCAGAAATGTATGTGTGCAAGAGTCGTACCCCTTCAGAGGTTTCCGATCCTTCAGACCCTGGAGCACTTTTACGCGCCGGAGGGCTTGTTGATGTGGCGAGAGGAGTGTACCTCGCCCCAAGTGATGCCGCACAATGGGATCAGAGCTTCGGACTCTTTATCTACGATCGAAAAGATGTGACCTTTGATTCAGCTTCGGGGCAGATACAGAATCATGAAACGACTCCCACAACGCCATCATTGCTAGATTCGTCCTCGAAAGCTGACAATAAACCAAAATAAAGATTACAGCGTATGATGGGTTGTTGCTGCACAGAGATAGTTGCGATTCATCCGAGCAATATTACTGATGCTGATATTTTTCGGACAATTTGCCTCACATTCCGCTTCGTTCGTGCAATTTCCAAAACCCAAGTTATCCATTTTTTCGACCATTGATAAAACACGGGTTTTAGCTTCTGCCTGCCCCTGAGGGAGGAGAGCAAAGTGGGATACTTTTGCGGATACGAACAGCATCGCCGAGGCATTTTTACAGCTGGCGACACAGGCACCACAGCCAATGCACTGGGCGGCATCCATGGCCAATTCAGCATTACCTTTGGGAACTAATACGGCATGAGCATCAGGCGCTTGCCCGGTGCTGACGGTGATAAAGCCGCCGGCCTTAATCATTTCATCAAAGGCGGTCCGGTTAATCATCAAATCTTTCAGAACCGGAAAGGCCTTGGCCCTAAAAGGTTCAACCACAATGGTGTCGCCATTTTTGAATTTGCGCATATGCAGCTGGCAGGTCGTCGTTTCTTTTTCTGGCCCATGGGCCTGGCCATTAATAACCACCCCACACATGCCACAAATACCTTCGCGACAGTCATGATCAAAGGCGACTGGGTCTTTGCCTTCTTTGATCAATTTTTCATTTAATTGGTCCAACATTTCTAAGAAGGACACTTCAGGTGAGACGCCATCAAGGTCGTAATCGACCATCTGACCATTTGCTTTATTGTTAGCTTGGCGCCAAATTTTGAGGCTGAGTCTCATATTATGTTGATCTGACATAGTGGCTCCTATTTGTAACTTCGCTGAGCTAAGTGCACATTTTCAAACTTGAGTTCTTCCGTGTGGCGTAGAGGCGTCGTACTTTCTCCTTGCCACTCCCATGCGGCCACGTGACAGAATTTTTCATCGTCTCGTAGGGCCTCATTGTCTTTGGTTTGACATTCCTCTCTAAAGTGTCCGCCGCAGGATTCAACTCTCTCGAGAGCATCGCGGGCCATGAGCTCGCCCAACTCTAAGAAGTCTGCAACACGTCCAGCTTTTTCCAATTCGACGTTCACTTCTTGACCTGTTCCAGGGATGCGAACATCTCGCCAGAATTCTTCACGAATGGCAGGAATTTCTTTGAGTGCGTGTTGCAGGCCTTTGGCATTTCGAGACATGCCAACATTGTCCCACATAATTTTACCCAGTGATTTGTGGAATTCATCCACTGTCCGTTTTCCTTTGATCCCCAGGATTCGTTGATAGCGATCGGTCGATTCGCGCAGGGCCTTCTCAAATTCAGGATGCTCGGTACTCAGACCATCAGTTTTGAAATCAGCAAAATAGCCGCCGAGAGTGTAGGGGATAACAAAATATCCGTCGGCCAGGCCTTGCATCAGCGCAGAAGCACCAAGACGATTGGCGCCGTGGTCTGAGAAGTTGGCTTCGCCTAAGGTAAAGAGACCATCGAGATTGGTCATGAGGTTGTAATCAACCCACAATCCACCCATTGTGTAATGAGAGGCGGGGTAGATGCGCATTGGAACTTGATAAGGATTTTCCGCCGTAATTCGTTCGTACATCTCAAAGAGGTTGCCATATTTTTCTTTGATGACATTGATGCCATCACGTTTAATGCAATCCCGAAAATCCAAGTAAACGGCCATGCCTGAAGTGCCAACTCCTTTCTTTTGATCGATCTGAAATTTGGCATTACGACTGGCAACATCACGAGGAACCAAGTTTCCAAAAGAAGGATAGATTCTCTCTAAGTAGTAATCACGTTCAGCTTCTGAAAGTTCATTGGGATTTCGTTTGTCACCAGGCTTTGAAGGAACCCATACGCGACCATCGTTTCGAAGTGATTCACTCATGAGTGTCAGCTTCGACTGATTATCGCCATGGACAGGAATACAAGTTGGGTGAATTTGGGTATAGCAGGGGTTTCCAAAATAGGCCCCTTTCTTATAAGCGCGCCAGATCGCTGAAGCATTGCAGGCCTTGGCATTAGTTGAGAGATAGAAGACGTTACCATAACCACCGGTCGCCAAGATCACCGCATCGGCGACATGCTTTGTGAATTCGCCTGTGACCACATCGCGTACAATGATCCCACGGGCCTTGCCATTGACCATGACGAGGTTAACCATTTCACTTCGAGTATGAAGTTTGACCTTTCCATTGGCAGCTTCTTTCATGAGCGCCGAATAGGCTCCCAGTAAAAGTTGTTGGCCTGTTTGCCCTCGGGCATAAAAGGTTCGAGAAACCTGAGCACCACCGAAAGAACGATTTTCGAGATAGCCACCGTAATCACGAGCAAAAGGGACACCTTGAGCGGCACATTGATCGATGATGTTGACTGAAACTTGTGCCAGTCGATAAACGTTGGCCTCACGCGCGCGGAAGTCGCCACCTTTAACGGTGTCATAAAAAAGACGCCAGATGGAGTCGCCATCGTTCGGATAATTTTTTGCGGCGTTGATTCCGCCCTGGGCGGCAATGGAGTGGGCCCTGCGAGCAGAGTCTTGAATGCAAAAAACATCAACGTTGTAACCTAGCTCGGAAAGGCTGGCCGCTGCCGACGCTCCTGCCAGGCCGGTGCCGACGACGATGACACGATATTTTCTTTTGTTGGCAGGATTGACCAGTTTTAATTTGAATTTGTGATTATTCCAGCTGTCTTGGATAGGTCCAGTAGGAACTTTTCCATCAAGTTTCTTAAGAGTCATGATTAATTCCCTCCTTGCAGGTAGCAGTAAATGGGAAACGCCGAGTAGCCTAGAGCGACGATAATTCCATAGGCCCTAGAAATAAAACGGATCGTGCAATTATATTTTGGATGGTTCACGCCAATCGACTGGAAGGCCGACCAAAAAGCATGTGTGACGTGTAGGCCTGCGGCGAGCATGGCAACGATATAAAGACCCACATGCCATTCAACCTGGAAAAATTCGATGACGAGTTTGTAAAGATCTCTCATCACCACGCCATTATATGTTGCCTCGTAATGGGCGCCAAATTTGAGACTAAGGATGTGCCAAACTAAAAAGGCGAGGATGATGATTCCGGAGATGGCCATTGTGGATGATGCCAGGGTTGCACCACGACCACTGTGCACACGTACATAATATTGATCAGGACGGGCGGCCCTATTTTCCAGCGTCACCAGAATAGCAAGGATGATGTGTGATACAAAAATCAATACTAGGATGGCCTCAGCGACATAAATAAAAGGGTTGGTGATCAGCTTATGCGCGTAAGTATTAAAATGTTCTGGTCCTGCATAGATCAGGCAATTTCCCGCCATATGAGTGAGGAGAAATCCAGAAAGCAGCAGCCCTGTGACGGCCATGAGCTGTTTTTTCACAATAGAAGTTTTGACGTACTTGAGCAAATACGACATATGCCTGCTCCTTTCAACGGTGGCCTGATTAGTAAAGGCCTTTTCGCAATAAATGGTTAGGTAAGTATTGGTAAGTCTAGTGGATTTCCTCCAAATGGTTAAGATAATTTTTATCAATCAAAAGGGCACTTTTTCGAAAACATAG
>JAHFAA010000331.1 GCA_023250775.1 Bdellovibrionales bacterium | reverse complement strand
GCCCAGGACTGGACTCGAACCAGCATGCTTTCGCACACGACCCTGAATCGTGCGTGTCTACCAATTTCACCACCTGGGCATTTGGCATAAATATACGGTATTGGTTTCAAAATAAAAAGGTAGTTTGTGTTAATGTAGATCGAAAAAGAACTGAGGAACGCTGAAGAGCAGCTCCAAGACCAACTTGAACCTCTACTTTCCCAGAGACTTTCGACTCGCCTCTGACAATAAATTCATTGGCGAAAACCTGCAATGAGAGTGCGGCCGTAAAAAATTCAGGCGATTTTTGGGTAGTTTTTTACTTGGCCTATCAATTGTCGAACTCGATTGCCAACACAGTTGGCCACCTCGCAAGGATGATCGTTTTTGACATCAAGGCATAATCCTTGGCAGCCTGGATCACTTTTCATTGGAATCAATCCGACGGCATCTGGAAGCATGTAAGCAAACACATCGACCTTGAGGGCCAAAGTGGTGCGACAACCATCTGCCAGATGACTAAAAAGAAAAAACCCCTTTAGAGGATCATCGAGTGTGGCCTGGTAGCCATAATATTCAATTAATGGATCTTCGAGAAATGCCCCGACCGTCATCCACTCTTTGGCGCACAAGGTACATTTTTTCAACATACAGATTTGCGATTCTTTGCTTGCGATTTAAAATAGTTACAAGCAGTTTACCTAATTGGAACAGTGGTAACAATTGTTATCTAATGTCGCCTTTTATCGGGATTTTCGTTTGCTCTGATACATTTTTATTGCACATTTTTGATATTAAGCTATCTTCAAAGATAGAGTGCGGGAGACAGGATATTGATAGTGAAAGTTGCGGCAAAATAACATAGACCCATCATTAGCAATTAAGCATCGTTTTTCGGAGTAGCAGTTGCCAGCTTCATCAACTTTATTTATTTTTTTGGGTAATTTCCCCAGACCTCTCTGGAAAAAATGCTAAAGCCAACATCAGAATCATGACGAGCAAAAAAGATTCAAGAGCGGATGGAGCACCATCGCACCTTGAGCCAATTTTGGAAGGAGAACTGACTCGATCGTGAGAATCAGCTTGTCGGTTTTGTAAATATAGCAAAGAATGTTTGATCCGCAAAACTCATGTTACAACTGGCAAACACAACCATGAGGAATTTAATGATCTGCCATAACTGCCTTGAAATATTGAGAAGATTGTCCAGAATTAAACAAATTATTAAATCTTATTCAAAAAAAATAGAGCTGAAAAATAACCACCGTCCCCCTTGCTTCTAAAAAGCCTTGTTCGAAAGATATTGCTACAGAAGCAGTTACGAATCTCGTTCCGCCAATTGTTATGGTATAAGAGAGGCTGATGATTTCACGAACAGGATTATATGCTTTAAAGGCCCTCGCGGTGTTGATCCAGCTCCCCGAGGGAAAATTCGTCGGCGCGGCCACGATTGCTCAAGAAATTGGCGCCCCTCAAAATTATCTCGGTAAACTTCTTCGGACTCTTGCCAGCGAAGGAATCGTAGAATCACAAAAGGGGATTGGAGGAGGATTTTGCATCACCATCGATCCTGAAAAAACCTCGCTATACCAGGTGCTTGAACCGATTGAAGAAGTGAGTCGATGGTCAGGATGTTTTCTTGGTAAGACCACATGCTCATCCACAGCATCCTGTGCCCTGCACTCTAAGTGGAAAAAAGCTCGAGACAGCTACCTCGTTTTCTTGAAAGAAACCACTCTCGCCCAATTATAGCGTCTAGTTTCCGTGATCATACTTGAGCTGAAAATGTTGATGGGTGCCTTCTTTTACTCGGGCCCCATAATCAAATTTGTAATCCATACCGACGAATGGGCTGTCAGGGTTATGGCATTCCTTGCAAACGGCTTCCGTGGGAGGATAGACCAGGCCGGCCTTTCGGGCATCTGCGGTCTGGAAAGTGGGTTTCTCGGCACGCATAACTACGTCTGCGTAGGAACCGCCATGGCCGTGACAAGATTCACAAGTGACGCCTGCCATCTCAGGGGTGGTTTCAATCGATTCAAAACCACCCACCAATCCATAGCCAGTGGTATGGCAGCGTAGGCAAAGTGGATCGTGCGTGTAGTCCCTGTTCGGATCAAGTTTCACCATTTCTTTTTCTTTCACCTTTATACCAGCGCGCAAAACTTCAAAACTTTTTGCCATTCTGGTCTCTGCCCACGATGCCGCCTGTTGCGGATGGCAGGACGCACATTTTTTTGGCCCTACGTATTTAGCTTCAGAAGCGTGTTCGTGCTTACCTAAAACAAAAACGGCGACTGCGATGCATATAGCCGATACGAAGACAATAACCCCAATCCACATTTTGCCTGAGATGTGAGGTTTTAATGACTCGTTCATATGAGGTCTCCTTCCCTATGGCATGGCGCCACTCATCCAGCGTTTCAGTCATTCAAGTGAGCTGAAATTTTGGAACAAATATCTTGCCAACTTCCGTGCAGATCTCCAGAAGCTGCCAACGCTTTAAATTGGTTTTGTAAACATAACTTATCTCTGAATTTACTTGCATTGGAAAGCAATTTTTTTTGAAGCATGTTCATTACTCGGGAGTACTCACACCAGGTTTGGAATTAAAAAACACTAAGTTGTCAGAAAAAAATGGCCGGATTTAAACTTTTTACTTTCCTAATTAAAAAAAATCGACGATAAATAGTACATACACATGCGATTTAGGTTATTTTTCGCGCCCGAAAAAGGGCGCAGGTGATGCGTTTGAAAACTCGAATCGCTTTTCCCATAAAGTCAGGGATGCTTGTCATTATGAGAGTTCTGATAGTTTTTTTAGTTTTTCTTACGATTCCTTTCTCCGTCGTTATCGGGGAAAGCAAGAAACATGCTGATACAAAAATACCACCGAGTGCTACTCCTACAGCCGTGCCGCCTAGGCCCATTCAGGAGTTATTCGCCTCTTGTGTCCGGTGCCACACCATCGGAAAAGGTACATTAATTGGCCCAGATTTGTTGGGTGTCCAAGACCGACATGACGACGCTTGGCTAATCAAATTTATCCAATCATCCAATACCCTCAGACAGGGTGGCGACAAGCATGCTCAAGCCATTTTTGAGGCCAATAAAAAACTGCCTATGCCGGACCATGTTTACACTGAAGCGGAAGCAAGGGCCATCATCGATTACATTATTGCTGAGGGAAATCTGATCAAGGCCAATCCGAAGTTCTTGGATAATACTATCAATTTCGCCCCTCCTTCCAATAACTGGATTTTCATTCTGGCCGTTCTTATTTTATTTCTAGCCTTGCTTGATTTGTTTTTTATTAATCTCAGCAAATACAAATTCGTAAATATCGCTTTAATTCTTTTGGCCCTCGCCATGATAGGTAAAATTGTGCGGGATGAATTGCTCATCATGGGCCGCAGCCTTGGCTATGAACCCGAACAGCCGATTAAGTTTTCTCACAAAGTCCACTCGGGCGAAAATAAAATACAGTGTATTTACTGCCACACTGGCGTTTATGAAAGCAAGTATGCCTCAATCCCTCCCGTCAGTATTTGTCTAAATTGTCATAACGTTATCACGAGAGGCACAAACACAGCTGAAATGGAAATTGATAAAATTCATGAGTCAGTGAATTCGGGAAAACCTGTTCGTTGGGTTAAGGTATACAATTTACCCAAGCACGTTTTTTTTAGTCATGCGCAACATGTGAAAGTCGGGAAAATAGAATGTAAAACTTGCCATGGAGACGTTGCAAGCATGGGCAGAATTCAACAAGTGGTCGATTTAAGTATGGGTTGGTGTGTGAATTGTCACCGAGAGACCAAGGTAGACTTTGATAATAAATATTATACTTCCTACAAGCTACATGAAGACCTTAAAAGCGGAAAAATTTCCAAGGTGACGGCCCAGGATATTGGCGCCAATAATTGTCAGAAATGTCATTACTAAAAAAAGGAACTCTGGGGATGACCGAGATATGAAAGAATACTGGAAAAGCATTGAAGAATACGAACAGCAGCAGTCTTGTCCTAGCAATTGCGCCTCAGGCGTAGACTCTGAATTTAATGATCATGGAATTACCGATGAGGCCGCGAAAAGTGAACTATCGTTAACGAGACGTGGCCTATTAAAAATGGGATTTGGTCTGGCGGGCGCCACTCTGATCGCAGGCTGCGAGACCCCGATTCACAAAGCCATCCCCTATCTCATCAAGCCTGATGCCATTGTTCCAGGAATCGCTTATTTTTATGCCTCTACTTTTTTTGATGGCAATAATTATTGCAGTATTCTGGTTAAAACGCGCGAAGGCCGACCTATAAAAATTGAGGGGAATGAACTCTCGCCAATCTCTGGCGGTGGTACCAATGCTCAAGTTCAAGCCTCCGTATTAAGTCTTTATGATGATTTTCGACTCAAGTCCCCTTTGAAGTCTAAAGCAAAAACCAGCTGGGATTCCATTGATTCGGAAATTGTCGCAGGCCTTGATGAGATCAGTAAAAAGGCGGGTAAGATTGTCATTCTCACCTCCACGATCATCAGTCCCTCGACGAAAAGTATTTTTCAGGAGTTTATAAAAAAATATCCTACAACCGAAGTCATCACCTACGATGCCATTTCTGCTTCGGGAATCCTGGAGGCCAACAAAATTACCAATGGGATAGAGCATCTCCCTTCTTATCAGTTTGATAAAGCCAACATTGTTGTAAGTTTTGGCGCCGATTTTTTGGGAACCTGGATTTCACCGATTGAATTTACCAAGCAATATTCCTCTAGGAAAAAAATTAGTAAAGAAAATACCAACATCATTAAGCACGTGCAGTTTGAATCAACTTTGACTTTAACCGGAAGCAATGCAGATTTTAGAATTCCAATCAATCCCTCAGAAGAGGGGATTCTGCTTT
>JAHFAA010000330.1 GCA_023250775.1 Bdellovibrionales bacterium | reverse complement strand
TCATTTTTCCAAAGATTGGGATTAATCTGCACCAGAGAAAGCATGGTGGGAGAAAAGGCCTTGTAACGGGAAAGGGTGTCCATCACAAGAATCTTGGCCTCACCGGCATACTGATCGTGCACAAGCTCATCCCACCAAGAACGACAGGCATATTGCCCTTGCACAAAAGAGCTTAGCCCGCTGACTAAACGGTCGAGGGTGACGGCGGGAATTGTCTCACCGTTCGCATTTAAAATATTCATCACATAACGAGTTAGCTGTGCCGAACCGCACATGGAGACAGAGAAAAATTTCAAGAGCCCCTTACTATCAAGATAAGTGGGCAGCTCCTCAATCACACGTTCCAAGGTCGCATGATCTTCCAAGACAATGGCCTTGGAGATTCTCTGCTCAAGACAGCTAAAACTATAATCGTCCAAATACGCTTTCACGCCGGTGAGACCTGAGGCGAGGGCGGCCCGTGCGCTCACTCGCACACCACCTTTTCCGGGGAGAGCATCCTCAGGTTGTTTCACAGGAATTTGCTGATTTTTATCGAGCTGAAAAAGAGTCGCCTGAAGAACATGAGCGGGAACGGCGGGTGCCACGCTTACCTTGCTTAGAGCAACATCTTCAGCTCCACTCAACGAATCTTTAGCGTGAAGTCGAAAGGTCATTTCTTTTAAGTCCGCAGGTACGGTCAGGGAAAAGGCCAAAGTTTTGGCCTCGCTTGCTTTGAGTTCCACTTCAGGCAGCTTTGGCAGAGTAGGAAGATCTTTTGACTGAACATCAAGGTTTACCTTCATGACTTGCGCCGTGGTATTTCGGACAGTCAGAGTATTGGTAATTTGGTCACCTTCACGCACCAGTGGTGCCAGACCAGAATAAACGATAAGTTCTTTGGTTGCTTCCACCGTAACTTTTCCATCACCAAAAAATCCTTCGCCGGCCGTCGCAACAGCGACAATCCGAAAACTGGTAATCGAATCATTTAAGGGAACGGTGACACTCGCTTCCCCTTGCGCATTTAATTTTATCTTGGGCGACCAGAGCAAAACAGGTTCAAAAAATTCGCGCGGATCGGCGGCCATAACTCCCCCACTGCCGCCAGGCCCTTTCGCCTTGGAACCAAAATGGCGTTTGCCCACCACTTGATTTTGGCCGGAGCTCGTAGAAACCGAAAGTGCCCGCTGACCCATCATCGCCTGGAGAATCTTCCAACTGCTATTTTCTTTCAGGCGCATTAAGGCCTCATCAACTGCCGCCACCGCAACTTCAGCGCCGGCCGGCAGCGGAGCACCACTGGCAGTTTTGACTTGAATCAAAACCTTGACCTTTTCACGAGTACGATATTTATTTTTGTCGGCCTTAACAGAAAGGAGAAGCTCATGTCCCTTCTCGCCCACCTTCAGCTCCACCAGTCCCATCTTCATCGTCGGTCGCGCTAAATCAAGCAGGCCAGTGGCCTTTGGTTCAGCAACACGACCGCGAAGTAAAAGTGCCGAAACAAAAACGTTAGGGGCATAATTTCCTTTCAGTGGGATTTCAATCACAGGGTTATCACGATGAACTTCGGTCACGAAGGAATCGAGAACGCCCTCGCGTTCAACGGTTACCAATGCTGTCGCGACAGGGTAAGGAGAGCGCACGACGATCTTGGCCACCTCACTTGGTTCATAACGATTTTTTTCAGGCAGGAGATCGATGCGATCGCTGTCGCTTGGAACCCACCAACTGTCGACACCTTCTTCATACACAGTGACATCGACGGAAGCAAAAGTTGCGCGATCTTTGGCATCGGCGACCTTGGCCTCAAGAGAAATACTTCCCGCAGGAAGACCTTTGGGTTCACATTCAAAACGTCCGAGGCCATCACTCGTGCCTTCACACACCTTGCCTAAACTTGAAACTTCAGAGCGTGAATCGTAGGCGTAAAAGCCGCCCACCAAACGCTTGCGGTGAGTGACATAGTTGGTGCGAAAGGCGGTAACGGTATAAGGCCGACCACTTTGGGGACGACCAAGATTGTTGGTAATGACACCCATCACTTTAGTTTTTCCCGGCCCCGCGTACCAGGAGTCAGAGCGCAGACCGACGACATACTCTGACGGAAAAAGAGGAACCTGTGATGCCGCTGTTTTCACTTCTCCACTCGGATCCATATACTCCATTTCGACCACCAACTGCTGGACTTTCGTAACGCTGGGAAGGGCCGGCAATGAGGCCAGAGAACCACCATCGGGATTTAAAGCAAGCTCTTGCACTTTCATGAAAGAATCTGAAGACGATTCGTGAACTTCAGAATCAAAGACGCCGACTTTGATCGGGCGAGAAAAAAAACGATAGTCTCGGCCCCCTGGAACATCAGGTACAAAATTTCCGGGTTGCAAACTGGTACGCAGTTTTACTTTCAGTCCCGATGCCGGCCCGCCTGATAAATATTGGGCGGAGAGATCGACCTTAACGGTGCGTGGACGAACCAAAGGTTGTCCTTGAATTTTAAGACTGGCCTTCATGAGCGGCAGGCGAAAATCGCTGACAATAAATTGGCCCGCCCGCTGTGCCGACCAGTCGAAAGTTTCTTGTTGGTCCTTCTTGTCAGAATTGGAAAGATAAATGCTATACGCCCCTAGAGTCGCTTCTTTTGGAATTTGAAATTTGCCAATCGCCGTTCCGGTTTCTTTGTCATATTGAAAGGGCAGAGTGTAAGTTCGTTGGCTGCCTTCGTGTACCACCAAAACACGCTTGGGCAGACGTTTGTCATTCACCATTCCAAAACCAATTTCGCGATGATCACGCAGCACATGTTTCATCTGAATAACATCACCGGGACGGGCCACCATGCGATCGAGAATGGTGTGAACGACAACAGGTCCCCATTGCGCGGTAAAATATTCCATCGGCATATTGAAACGATAAGATTCGATGCCCTTGGACCAGGCGCTTGAGGTGAAGGATAGATCTTCACCTTTTTGGGCAAAGACAAAAACGTCGCAGGACTCTCCACCGCCTTCATATTCATCATTGCGTTGTGAGGCACAAGGAAAATTGGTTGGGCCTAATTTAAAAAGACCATCTTTATTGGTGATCCCTTTGGCGATTTCCTTGCCGGAAGAATCCACGATGGTGACTTTGGCCTCGCCGACAGATTTTGCATTTGAAAGTTGAGTCACCCACACCAGCGATGATTCTCGGCCCAGCTTAAAATGAACCGCCATGTCGGTGACAAGTGCGGACGTGGCAACATACATCGGCTTTTGGCCGGTCAAAACTTCTCCCAGTCGGGGGCTTGCCATTTCAACAACATAAAAACCGGGTTTTTTGAGAGGAATACCCACGAGTTCAAGTTCATGCTCACCCAAGGGTTTTGGCATTTCAAACTTGCTTCCGAGGTTTTCATCAATTAAAGGTTTGTTTCGCGCCTCATAGTTATAATCTTTTTTTAAAACATTGTTATACCATTTGATAATTTCCGCCGCCTTTGAACTATCCGAAAGATTCAAGGTCTTGCCTTCAATCACCACTTGTTTGCCGCCCATTTGTTTTTCAATATTACGCACGCTCACTGGCAAAATAGGTTCGGATTGGAGTTCAATGATGCCGAAAGTTGCGGGAAATTTCAGCAGTGGCGAATATTCGTCGGTGCTAACTTCCAAAGGATATTTATTCTGGTTCGTGAGGGCCCGCCCAAGCTCGTCTTTAATCCCGTTAGGCAAAATAATTTTGAATTTTTTTGAATCTGGAAAAGGCGCTTTAAACGTCAGAGTGCTAATTTGATTGTCTTCAAAATTGCTAATCAATTTCACCCCAACTCCGGTCTTTGGGGTCGTTGACACAATTCCTTGGAGGTTTTTATTTTGGTCACCTTGCTTTAATTCAACAGGCGTCCAGGTTTTTCCATCCTCCGACACCATCTTGGCGCCTTTTAAATATTTTATCGCCAACCTTTGGGTGAAGAAAACGCGCATATCCAAAATAGGGTTACACGGTCTTTCGGCGGCGGTACGCTCGCAGCTGAATTGTGCTTCAAAGGGCACAATGACCTTGAAGTCGAACTGCTGCGCAACTTCATTGGCCAAACCAGATTTTGAAAGGATGCCTTTTGGCCAATGCAAAATGACTTTTGCTCCATCCGGAAAACGTCTGGTTCCTGCCAAAATAGTGAAATTTTCCATTTCTTGAATTTGCGCAAAAGGAGTTTTTGCCTTTTGTCTCAGCAGCATTTCATAAGAGTGCCAGCGCCAATCGTTTTTAACCGCCGCCCTGAGCACGCTCTCACGATCTTGATCATTCACAACATGGACACCGATTTTGTCGGGCAGTCCCTGTACTTCAAAGTAAGCATTCTTCTCGAGGGATTTGGAATTAATCTCACCATCGGTCAAAAGGACAAAATATTGCTCGGGTTCGATATCTCCGTAGGTTGGAGCGACACTTAGAATCGCCGGGCCGGCGGTGGAAAAACTATACTCATCGGAGGCCTGTACCAAAACGCCAGCAAGATCTTTCAACTCTGCTTGTTTGGTAAAGGTACAACGGACTCCGGCGCGTAGTTCTTGAGTAAAATCCAAGACCCAATTTTTATTATCGGCCCACCTTGTTGTATAGGGTGTCTTCACTTTTTTTCCGGCCTTACAGACGACCTTGAAGGGATCAGTTTTTCCTTTTGGATCTCCAATGGCAACCATGTCACTGGAAAAACGTACAGTGACCTGCTTTACTTGCTTGACTGAACCGGTGGGATAAAAGGAGGTAACCTCCGCACTATTCGCAGCAGCGGTCATCATCAACAAAATAATTGAAGCTTGAAGTTTCATCTTTCTTTCCTGTTTAATCGTTCATCGCGTAGGCGCCGTTTTGGGTGTACACATGATCCCGCCAAATTTTTTCAAAACGGCGAGGGTTTGGCAAAGGGCGATGGAT
>JAHFAA010000329.1 GCA_023250775.1 Bdellovibrionales bacterium | reverse complement strand
AGGGTTTCCATGGCCAAAAACGATTTTCGTATGATAAAAGATCAGCACTGGTCCCATAGTTAAAGAGGATATAACGGGGCTTTCCTAAAGCCCAATTAGAGGTTCGATTCCCCTTGGGACCACCATCACAACCTATTTCTGAAAATTTTGCTTATTCAACGGATTTAAAAAGATCAGCAAGAACGTCGACATGGCCGCAAATTGCACGACTTCGTCTCGTTTTCCGCTGAAGACAAATCGCGAAAGTCCAAAACAAATTCCCAGAAAGATGATGTGGTACCAGCGCGCGAGTGGGACTCCCCAATTATTGAATAATTTGGAAAATTTATTTTCAAGACTGTATAGGCCGGTTCCAGCAATGGTGTAGAGTACAGTGATAATTCCAAGGCCTAAACCAAAGATCACTTTGTTCACTCTAAAATTACCAAAAACTAAGTTATGAATGGTAAACATTCCTTGAGAGTTATATTTCATGAAAAATTCAGGAGTGGGGAACTCGAAAATGCGCTGGCCCCAGGTCAACGTTTCGCCCAGAGCAAAGCAAAAAGCGAAGGCCGCCACAAGAGAACCAATGACAAAAGTGAAGGGTTTGATCTTGCGAAAAATCCATGCGCGATAAAAGGAAAGGCCAGCAATCACCGCCATACACATGGGTTGAAATTGCTTTAAAAGGCCACTACGTTCAACATAATATGACTCAAAATATTTGAGATTAACTTTCGCAAGAAAGATCGAATTTAAAACGAAGAAGAGAATCACCAGAAAAGAGATTTTTTCTTCTTTTGTCATACCATCTGTGATTTTTTCAAATTTCATTTTTCACCTATTGCAAAGGAACTTTGAGTTGTTCTTCATACATCTTTTGATAGAAGATCGCCAAATCGAACTTTTTAAGTTTTTCTGCCACTCGTGAGAGGGCCGGAAATATTCTTTGCCATTGAATTATGACTTCACTATCGCGATGAATGTCGACCACCTGATTGAGTAAGGCCCAGGCCTCCTCATATCTTTGCTCATGTTCGAGAAATTCCGCCAAGGCCAAAGATGCAAAAAGGGCCACTTCCGGATTTTCAAGTTCGCCATCATAGTAACGGGAAATAATAGAACGACATTGTTTCATCAAATCATCTATGGAGGTATCTTTCGGAAGCTCCATCGTTTTCCAGACACGATAAAAAAGCATGTACTGACGTTTTTCTAGCTTTACATCGCCGCGAGCGGACCAGCTATCGAGAAGAGTTGTGGCCTCGGCATTTTTATCGCTGGCATAGAGGAGCATCGCCTCGCTTAAGGCAATGTCTTCTAGCATGTCTGTCACGGCCATATTTTTTGCGAAATCTTTAAAATAGTCCAAGCGTTCTTTGGCAAGAGCGAGATTTCCTTGTAAGGCCAAAACAGTGGTTTCCTTCATTCCTGATAAAGTATATTTAGAAGGATTCCATTTTTTGAAATATATATTTTGTGCCGATCTATAGTATTGAAGAGCATCATCGGGCCTTCCTTGTAGGCGGAAACGATCTCCAATCGCCAGATACTCGTCGCCGCGTTTCTCAAGTTCTTTCGTATTGAAACTTTTTTTCTGAGAAAAGGAGCTGCAGCCCACAAAAAAAGTAATGAGCAGGCCCGAAACCAAGATCGTATTTAAAAATTTACTGAACCATTTCCACGCCATGCTGTGTCCTTTCTTTTGGGATCCCTCCTTTGAGGAGTGGATTATTATTGATGCCATCAAGGGTGCGTGAGGCCTTTTCGATTGTCTTGTTGGAGTTAATAATGAGAGGTGCTAAATCTTTGCGATTGGTATGCACAACTTCGATTGTTTCTTTGACATAGTTGGCAGTTTCAAGAATGGAAGTCATGGTTTTGTTCACTTTCTGCAAAGTATTCACAATTTGTTGATGGCCCTCTCCCTTGCCTTCCGGGCCATAAGATTTTACGGTTGCTTCAAGTGAGTTCATGGTCTTCGCGACAGATTCTATAATGTCATTGATTTTCTCACTGGTTTTTTGCTCGATGAATACTTTGAGAATTTGATTTGATTTATCCAGAATACCCTCAATCCCGAAGGCCTCATATTTTAATTTTCCCGCCTTAATGTAGTCCTGTGCTTCGGTAGATTTAAGATCGGGAATCAATGAACCTTGTGCGATCAGACCTAAACTTCCTGGCGTTCCTTCGGGAGTGATCAATTGAAACTCGGTAATTTCTCCAGAGAGAGGATTGGTATTAATAGAAACGACAGAGTAGTTAAGGATCTTGTCGTAAAAATCTTCAAAGACATAAAACTTAACTTGAATTTTATTTTCACTGGTCAGATGAAAGGAGGTCACTCGACCGATAGCGAAGCCTTTGAAGTAAATAGGTGGCAAAGATTTCAGACCATAGGCATTTTGCACCAGAGTGTAGAAATAAACGCGCGCCCTGAAAACGTTGTTGTTGTAGGCCACAACTGAGCCTAAAAAAATAAAAATCCCGACTGCAATCAGGGTGAAAATTGTGACAATCTCGCGATTGTGTCGGATTTTGAATGGGATCATGACTTTAGCCTCCCGTCTTCCAATTGAAGTTCATTAACGGCAAAATCCCAGGGGATACTTGGGTATCTCGATAAAAGGATGAGTGCCATTCCCTGTGTATGGGCCTCTTGCAATTTTCTGTGAACAAAACGTAAATCTTCTCCCGCAAAACATTCGAAGGCATCATCCCAGATGAATGCCGTTGGAGATGCGATAAGAGCGCGGATCAGGGCGATACGGACACACTGCCCGCGAGAAAGCGCCACAGGTCTTAAATTTTCCGTCTTGGGTAGCCCCCAGATGTTTAAAAGTTCGCTGATATATTCGTTCTTGTTTTTTCCATTGAGCGGAACTCGATAATGATCAATGGCCAGGGCCAAATTTTGAGCAATACTCGAATTGGAAATTAAAGCGGAAGTATCAAAGACAACTCCCATATCACGACCTTTGCATTCATCCCAATCAACACTGCCTTCGTCCGGTGTTTCCAGGTTGCAAATAAGATTTGTCAGTAATGATTTGCCTTGTCCCTCAGCGCCTTTGATCCAAGTAATACTTTTGGGAGCGAAGGCGTAGTCAATTTGCTTTAGCACTGGTCGATCATAGACGCTCTTTTTTACAGCATTTAAACGCAGAAAGCTGGTCATCATGCTGCCTCCCAACTGAAACTAATTAAGGCAATAATTCCATGGAGAAAAAGCAAGGCCAGCACACATTGGGTAACGGCCTTGATGGCACGTTGAGGAATTTCAGTCGGTGCTCGCCCCACGCTCAATCCATGAAAACTGCAGAGAGTCCCAATCAAAAGTCCGGTGAAGACAGCTTTGATCAAGGGGATATACAAATCAGCGGCGGTCAAAGCGTTAGTTAAACGCATGAAAAAATCAGTGAAGGGAATCTTGGCGAGCCAAAAAAAAGTGATATAGGCACCCGACAAACCCATGGCCGTGAAATAAGCGCTTAAAATTAAAATCGCAAAGACCATGCCGATCACCCGCGGCACCACAAGATAACTCATGCTAGAAATTCCCATGGTCTCTAAAGCGTCAATCTCTCGATTGATCCGCATGCTACCGAGTTCAGTCGTGATCGCCGTTCCAGAGCGCAAAAGAATAATAATGCCAACAACCAAGGGGCCGACGTCTCTCACAACGGCCATAATAATAAGGTTATAAATAAGCTGATTTTGTCCCAAATCAGTCAAAAAGGTACGGCCGGTGTAGGCCACGAGGCCGCCAAGTAAAAAGGAGCTCACTAAAACCGGACCGAGTGCTTCGAAACCAGTGAAGAGCACCTGATTGATCAGCACCAAAACTGAGACGTGACGGTTTTTATGCCAGGTCAAAAGTTCCCGCAATAATTCGTCTAGATAATCCAGTATGTGGTCGGTCATTTTCATATAATAAGACAGGTCAGAAGAGTTATGAGGCTAGAAGCCTGTATATTTTCTAATTCCCACGATTCTTTCATAATAGTATGGATTCATCACTTGATCGATGTGAATGCCATTGGAAACTGAGGCATGAACAAAAAAACTTTTTCCAACATAAATGCCGACGTGATCAACTCGTCTGCTGCTAGGGTTTTTCATGGAAAAAAAGATTAGGTCACCTGGCAAAACACTTTTCGGGTCAAGATAATATGTGGTGCTAAACTGGTCTCTGGCAACGCGAGGTACGGGCAATCCCGCTCTGTGAAATACCAATTGAACAAACCCCGAACAGTCCAAACCGGTCTGAGGGTTGGTGCCGCCCCACAGATACGGAATTGATAGATAGTCCATTGTGCTTCGGATGATTTCTTGTCTGGCGTCCTTGATGGACTTAGCTTGGGAAGCTTGAATGCCCCAACACAAAAACAGCAGGGCCAATATTTTGCTAACATTCCATTTCAGCATAATAAAAAACTCATAAATTTATTCTTTCAAAATATAATATATTGCAATATAGTTACTCCCACAATGACAAATTCTACTATAAAACTGATTGCACTGTTTTCAAGTCTCATTTTGACAATGGAAAGCGCCAATCTCTTTGCCGCCGATTTGCCTAATTTGAAAAAACAAAAGGCTTGGGGTGACGATGACAAAAAGGCCTTTATTCAATATCTAGAGTCGGGTAAGCAAGTGCCGGTGTCGGGCAATGTGAAAGCCGATGAGGAACCTCGCTCTGAGGACGCCATTAACTTTAACTTCGCCAAAGCGAAATATATCAATTTCAGTCTTCTCACTGATTCAATGTTCACCGTTGGCCGTGACAATGTCAGACATCACGTTTCCTCGAATATTGGCGCCAAAGTGTTGCTAGGTGGCCACATTTTTTCTTGGGTTAGATATTATTACGGAATGCAATACGCTGGTATGGATCAAAAGATGAAAAATGGTCAGACGGCCCG